>JANMHK010000361.1:0-8077 GCA_031375135.1 Sphingobacteriales bacterium
CCGGCTATGGAAAAGGTCCCCTACAAAAACAATGGATTGTGGTCCGAAGTACTGGATCTGCTGCCATAAACGCTGCAGGTCTTCTTTGTAAACCTCGGGTGGAACAGCAATTCCTGCCCGCCTGAAATGGCCTGTTTTACCAAAATGCAAATCAGAAACGATCAGGCATTTTTTTTCTTCCCAAAACAAACACCTCTCAGCTGTCAGCCAAAACTGCTGACCCCTCAACACATATGAAACGGGCGGATACAAAATATTAATTCATCCTCTTCTTGAGGGTACTGACCTGTTCCTGCAGGTTTGTGACCAGGCTGGTCAATTGGCTCATATCCCAGGTGGGCTGTGCAGTTACCTTAGAGATCACCATTTGCGCCTGCCATAATTCGATCACGTCTTCAGCATTGATTTGGTAGGGTTGATAATTGGGATTATCACTCACCATGGTCAGTTTATTTTTTGCGCGGTTATTCTTCACGATCCTTTTATACACGATTCCCTCGCTGCGACTAACCACAATATAGGCCTGGTTATTTTTAAGGCTGTCAGCATTGTTCTCGATCTTTTCACCAACGATGATCGAACCGGATGGCGTTGGCATCATGGAATCCCCAATGATCTCAAATGCCCGGTACTGGCCTGCTCCGAGCATTGGTAGGGTGAACGTATTCAACTCGTCGATAAATTCCTGGTCGGCATAACCGGCCAGGTAACCCGCTGCCGCTTTAACCGGAACAAATTGGATGAGGTTGTTCTCCGACATCAATTTTTGTTGGCGTCTTTTCACCAGGTAACTACCTTTCACTTCGCTAAGATCCTTTCGCAGGAGTTCATCGAGGCTGATCTTAAACGTATCACTCACAAGTTCGAGAACATCGATCCTCGGCTCTGCGCGCTCCTCTTCATAAGCTCCTAACAATGATCTTTTGATGTTCAGTTTAATAGCAAATTCTTCCTGCGTGAGACCCCTGAGCTTTCTCAGGTATTTAAGGTTTTTACCAGCGTTGGATTGCGACATACTAACAAATTTGGTGGCAATATACTAAAATTTTTGGGAAATTCAGTTTGAAAACTAAAAACCTGAAAACTTTTTTAGTTGCTATTTTTGATCTTTCTAGAAAACATTATGGCAACAAAGAAAGGGAAAGAAGAAAAAGAAGAATTTACAATACTGATTACCAACGACGATGGCGTATATGCGCCGGGAATAAGACATCTTATTGACGCGGTGAAAGACCTGGGAAGAGTGGTGGTGGTGGCTCCGGATAAACCTCAGTCCGGCATGGGCCATGCGATCACCATTGGCTTTCCACTCAGGTTGAATCAGGTCAAACTCATGGACGGTGTAGAAGCATGGAGTTGCAGTGGCACTCCGGTTGACTGCGTTAAACTGGCTGTTGACAAGGTGCTGCACAGAAAGCCGGATCTTTGCCTGAGTGGCATCAACCACGGTGCCAACCATTCCATCAACGTAATTTATTCCGGCACCATGTCCGCTGCCATTGAAGCATCCATCGAAAGCATTCCCTCTGTGGGCTTCTCTCTGCTCGACTATAGTGTTGACGCGGATTTTACAGGCGCAAAAAAATATGCACGGATGATTGTTGAACAATTGATGAGTCAAAAGCAGCTCGACAAACATCTTTGCCTGAATGTAAATTTCCCGGCCGTGGACGAATCACTGATACAGGGTGTAAAGCTCTGCCGCCAGGCCTATGCGAAATATGAAGAAGATTTTCATGAACGCAAAGATCCGCACGGAAAAAAATATTACTGGCTCACGGGTGCATTTGTAAACTTCGATGAAGGAAAAGATACCGACGTCTGGGCCCTGGAAAATAATTACGTCAGCGTAGTGCCGGTGCAGTTTGATCTCACCAACTACGAACTCAAATCCAAACTTGAAAAAACGCTTAAATGGTAATATTCCGTAGGGATGATCTCAAGATTGGGATCATATTAGGACTTATTGGACCGATGATCGGTTTTTTTGGGTATTATTTTTGGAGGTTCAGCCTTTATAGTTTCAGTGATTTTCTTACGGCCCTGAGGATGAACAAACCGCTCATCACGGCCATCACCATTCCCTGCCTCTTGGTCAACATCATCTTCTTCACCTACTTTATTAATACGAAGAAAGACGAGACTGCAAAAGGGATCTTTATTGTCACCATCATGTATGCAGTGGCAGCCCTGTTATTCAAATTCTTCGGATGAAATACTACCTGATATCCGGTGAAGCTTCAGGTGACCTTCATGGTAGTAAGCTCATCAACGAGATCAAAAAACTTGACCCCGCGGCACATATCCGGTGTTGGGGTGGAGACCTGATGAAAGAAGCAGGTGCTGAGCTCGTGAGTCACTATAAAGACAGGGCCTATATGGGTTTTCTGGAAGTAGCACTGAACTTGCCCAAGATCCTTGGATTTATCAAACGATGTAAAGAAGATCTGCTGCAATACAAACCCGACGTGGTGGTATTCATAGACTACCCGGGGTTCAACATTCCCATCGCAAAATTTGCCAGGGAAAAAGGATTTAAAACCGTTTATTATATCTCTCCCCAGATCTGGGCATGGAAAGAAAGCCGGGTCCATACCATTAAAAAAGTGGTGGACAAAATGCTGGTCATCCTCCCCTTTGAAAAGAAATTTTACAAAAAATGGGATTATGAGGTCGAGTATGTAGGCCACCCACTGGTGCAGATCATTGAAGAATTTAAAGCGGCGAATGCTCATCTTACGCCACCTCATACCACAACCATTGCGCTACTACCCGGTAGCCGGATGCAGGAAATCAAAAAGAAACTGCCTATCATGGTGGCCACGGCCCATTTTTTCCCTGAATGGAAATTCCTGGTTGCGCAAGCGCCTTCTGTGGACTCTGATTTCTATAAAGAACTCATTGGTCAACTGCCCAACGTGAATTTAATACAGGGAAAAACCTATGCCATCCTGATGCAGTCACATGCCGCCATGGTTACCTCAGGCACCGCCACACTGGAAACCGCTTTGTTTAAAATCCCCGAAGTGGTTTGCTATAAAGGCAGTACAATCTCCTATCAGATCGCAAAGCGGCTCATTAAAGTGCCTTATATCTCCCTGGTAAACCTTATTCTCGACAAGCCTGCAGTGAAAGAATTGATCCAGGACGAGCTGACACCTGAGCGTCTTCGTGAGGAACTGGATCAACTGATCAATAATACAGCCTACAGGAAAAGGATCTTATCCGATTACCAGGAGCTTGGAGAGATTTTAAGTGAGGGCGGTCTCGCATCCCAAAAAGCAGCCCGGCTGGTCGTGGACCACGCGGCTATTTCTTGATGACAAGCTTATAAAACAAGATGAACAGCGCAAAGATGAACATCAGGATAGATATCCGGTTGATCCCGTGCATGTACTTTACGAACTGAGAATCGGGCCGGTTAGGGTCTTTCTTACGCAGATAAAGATATTCGGCAATTTGTTTTAATACACCCATGTTAAATAAACAAAATTTAAAGGCCAAAGTTCAGGCCGCCTAATTAAAAAACACCCTGAATGTATAAGTTTTTCTTTTACCTTTTCCCTTTAGGATGGATACGCTGACTCATATCGCATTGGGCGCCTGCATTGGCGAATTGTTTACTGACAAACAGTTCGGCAAAAAAGCGATGCTCTGGGGAGCCCTGGCCCAAAGCATTCCTGATATCGATTTTATTAGTGTCGCCTGGCTGGGCCCCACAGAAGAATTGATCGCCCATCGCGGATTCACCCATTCCATCTTATTCGGGATTCTGGTTACATTCTTCATGGCCCTGGCTGCCGAAAGATTTCACCGCCCGCATAATATCCGTCTGAAGAAATGGATCTTTTTCTTAGGAACAGAGATCTTTGTTCACCTGTTGATCGACGGTTTCAACAACTATGGAGTGGGCTGGTTCGAACCCTTCTCAGACATTAGATTTTCTTTCAACACCATCTTTGTTGTAGATCCTTTTTTCTCCATCCCCTCTGGAATAGCCTGCCTCGCACTGATCTTTCTTCGTTCTGACCATTACCGACGGGTAGTCTGGGCAAAAGCAGGAATCAGTTGGACCATCGTCTATTTGGCGTACGGACTATTCAACAAATCACTGGTAGATCGCGATATCAGAAAGCTCGCCACAAAACAGCATTTGGAATACAGCAGAAGTTTGACTACCCCCACCCCATTTAATACCTGGCTTTGGTTTGTGGTCATGGAACAACCAAATGGCTACCAGGTTGGCTACCGTTCTTTTTTTGACCAGGAAGACAGCCTGCACCTGAATTTTTTCCCGAAGAATGAACAACTACTCGGTGAAATAAAAAACCATCGGGAAGTCATAAACCTGAAAAAGTTTTCACAAGGATATTACACGATAGAGAAACGCGGGGATACCATCGTGTTCAACGATCTGCGTTTTGGTCAGGAAGTAGGCTGGTACGATCCACGGCAACGCTTCGCGTTTCATTACTACCTCAATCATCCGGAAGACAATAAACTGGTGGTACAAAGAGGCCGTTTTGCACAGTGGAACGAAACTACCATGGCCAGATTCCTGTCCAGGATAACCGGTCACTAATCATCTACCTGCTTAAAATAGAATGTGAACAGATAGACCATGAACCTGTATACTTCATAAGACCACCATTGCAAAAAACGCTCAACGAGACTATAGGTTTTCATATAACTGTCTGTTATACCGATACAATCCCGGGCGATGATCTTCTGTAACGTCTCATCGGCCTGGTTTGCAAAATCCTCGTCCAATATGTCCAGATTAAGTTCCACGGATGCGTAGGCGCTGATATTATTGACATTATAAGATCCTACCGTGACCCATTTATTATCATAGGTGGATAGCTTGGCATGCAACACACATTTTGGGTATTCGTAAATGCGTATTCCTTTTCGCAGCATCCATCGATAAATAAATCTCTCTGCATATTTCGCGACTGGTACATCCGATGTACCCGCCAGTACCAATGATATTTTCACGCCACGTGCAGCAGCGCGCACTAACTGTTTTCGCATCACCTGCCCGGGAAGGAAATAGCTCGACATTACGATGATATGATCTTCTGCCCGGTTAAACATCTCGATATAACTCCTCGAAATTTGATTCTGCCTTCTCACCCAGTCGTTACGCCTCACTTTAACCGCACAGTTCCATTCCTTGGGAAATGACAAAGGCGGATTGGCGGCCACAATGACCCTCGCCCTTCTGGCAGACTTATACCAGAACTCCAAACAGACTTTGAATAACTCATAAGAGGCCTCACCTTCTGTAGCTACTGCCCAGTCCAGCCAGGCCGGCTCCCCCGGCAGGTCATTGTAACGGTTGGAAATGTTGATCCCTCCGACCAACGAATACCTGCCGTCCACCACCAGGATCTTGTGGTGCATTCTTCGGCCAAAATAAAAACGCTTACTCCTGAGTATGGGTTCAAAAAAACGAAAGTTAATACCCGCGTCAACTAGTCTTTGAATGAAGGCCTGCGGCAGATGTCGTGATGCATACCCGTCCAACATGATATAGACTTTCACTTCGCGGGCACTGGCGGCAGCAAGCTCGTCCGCAATCATATTACCCGTCTCGTCATCATCAAAAATATAGGTCTGCAAATGAATATGGCGGGTAGCCGCACGAATCATGGTGGTCATTTCTGCAAAATAATCCTGGCCCCCGTGCACCAGTCGCGCCCGGTTTCGAAAAGAATAAAAAGGAGCTATTTTAGGGGCGATGCCAGACATCGTATATAAATCAGCTAGGCTTTGTTGTACATCTTGAGAACGGGCTCCCTTAATCCATCAGCAGGGGCGGTAGTATAGAAATAAACAATTTCCGCCATCGCTGCAGGGCTCATCCATGTAGCTGGATCCGCCTCAGGCATAGATGCCCTGTTTTGAGGCGTGTCAATTACACTGGGAACAATAACTGTAGTTACAACTTCTGTACCCCGGGCCTCCTCATTCATCAACTCGGCCAACCGAAAGATCAGGGATTTCGATAACCCGTAAGCAATCAGGCCCTTGCTTTGCTGCATATCAGACCCCGGTCTGGACCCAACCATAAAAATCCGGCCCCAGCCCCGCTGTTTCATGTGTAAAAAAACAGGCCTGGCCAAATGATAGGCCGTCTCAAAATTCAATTTGAACTGTTTCAGGATATCCTCAGCACCAGTGCCAGCGATATCACCCATGGCAAACCCTCCTGCTGTCAGGATAGCTACATCGATCCCGCCGTATTGCTTTATCTGCGCCTCTACCATCTTCCGGGTATCTTCTTCATTTCCAAGATCAAGTTCCACCCTGCTGAAGCGGGCATCGGTGATCTCCATCGGCACCTTATCCTGCGGGATCACCACGCCGATCACGTTATCGCCCTGCCTGAGGAACTGGTCAACCATTGCCCTGCCCAGGTTTCCGCTGGCTCCTGTCACTAAAATTGTACGCATAATCCAAATTTAAACAATTCGGCAAGAGGCTCCGTTAAATGGTATCCGTGTATGCAAGAAACAGGCCGTCTCGGGGTTCCAGCCTGACCGGTTTACGAAATACGGAAAAACACCCCTCCTGTCTAACCATTTAACCCTGTTAATGTTAGTATATCCGACAGTTTCAAGGAAATTTGCAGCTTAACCGGAATGAAGAATATGTACGAAGAAAATGATAATATTTTAGAGCAAGTCACCTCGTCCGAATACAAATACGGCTTTGTCACTGATATCGAGGCGGATTCTGCTCCTAAAGGCCTGAGTGAAGACATTGTGCGCTTCATTTCTGCCAAGAAGAAAGAACCCCTTTGGTTGCTTGAGTGGAGGTTAAAAGCCTATCGCCAATGGCTGGATATGGTGGAACCCACCTGGCCCAATGTGAAATATCCCCCGATCGATTACCAGAATATTATCTACTATTCTGCTCCCAAACAGAAGATCGCCCCAAATAGCCTGGATGAAGTAGACCCTGAACTCAGGAAAACTTTTGAAAAACTGGGCATTTCACTGACGGAACAAAAAAGGCTTAGCGGAATTGCTGTAGATGCAGTGATGGATTCTGTGTCGGTAGCCACAACATTTAAAGAAGAACTTTCCGAAGTCGGCATCATATTTTGTTCGATGTCCGATGCCGTTCAGGAACATCCTGAACTGATCAAAAAATATTTGGGTTCCGTGGTACCTGCCACCGATAATTATTTTTCTGCACTGAATTCAGCTGTATTTACAGACGGTTCTTTTTGTTTCATTCCAAAAGGAGTCCGCTGCCCCATGGAGCTCTCCACTTATTTCCGTATCAATGCGGCAAATACAGGTCAGTTTGAAAGAACGCTGATTGTGGCAGAGGACAACGCTTATGTAAGTTACCTGGAAGGGTGTACCGCGCCTATGCGTGATGAGAACCAGCTTCATGCGGCAGTAGTGGAAATTGTGGCGCATGCGCACGCAGAAGTAAAATATTCTACCGTTCAGAACTGGTATCCCGGTGATAAAGAAGGCAAAGGTGGTATCTATAATTTCGTAACCAAAAGGGGCATCTGCCAGGGCGAACATTCAAAGATCTCCTGGACCCAGGTAGAAACAGGATCCTCCATTACCTGGAAATATCCCAGTGTAATTCTGAAGGGTGATTACTCGGTAGGTGAATTTTATTCAGTGGCGGTCACCAACAATTACCAACAGGCAGATACCGGAACAAAAATGCTGCACATCGGAAAAAATACCCGCAGCCGTATCGTTTCCAAAGGCATTTCAGCAGGCTTTTCCAACAACAGCTACCGAGGCCTCGTGCAGGTTGGACGTAAGGCGACCAACTCAAGGAATTTTTCACAGTGTGATTCGCTGTTACTTGGCGACAAATGCGGCGCCCATACGTTCCCCTACATCGAAGTGAAGAACAGCAACTCGATGGTGGAACATGAAGCAACCACTTCCAAGATCGGTGAAGACCAGATCTTTTATTGCAACCAGCGCGGCATCGATACCGAAACAGCTGTGGCCCTTATCATCAATGGATTTGCAAAAGAAGTCATGAACCAACTTCCCATGGAATTTGCCGTAGAGGCACAAAAACTTCTGGC
>JANMHK010000367.1:0-20961 GCA_031375135.1 Sphingobacteriales bacterium
GAGTCCGAACAATCAGGCGAGTCTAGCCTTTACCAAGACCTGTTGATCCGCCTGACCATAGACTCCGCAGATGCCAAACAGGACTATACCAACGCCCCGGCCTGGCTTAAAA
Source organism: Sphingobacteriales bacterium (assembly GCA_031375135.1). Lineage (GTDB taxonomy): Bacteria > Bacteroidota > Bacteroidia > Chitinophagales > Chitinophagaceae > Pollutibacter. The sequence continues at coordinate 113 of JANMHK010000367.1, forward strand.
AGTTATTGGATGCCCATGCAAATGCCATCAATTACTACCTGTATAAACATCCCGAAGTAAAGCCGGCCGTACTCACTCATTTTGAGCCCTGGTTCCCGCTCATGTATACGGATGGAAGCATTTCAGCCATTCAAACCGGTGGTTTAAACACGGGTGACGTAAAGAACTTCTATGAATCGAAGGCCATTGCGCATATGCCGAGCCAGGGTTTGCAAAAAGAAGATAAACTGATCGGTTCAAACGGATTTTCCATCTCGCCCGCGAAAAGCACTTCCGGGAACGCCCTGTTCTATATTAATCCGCACGTGACTTTTTATTTCAGGCCCGAAGTACATATGCAAAGTGAAGAAGGATTGCACGTATACGGCGCGGTTACCTGGGGCCAGTTCTTCGTATACCAGGGTTTCAATGAATTTTGCGGCTTCATGCATACCTCCAGTAATGCTGATGTAGCCGATCTGTATGCAGAATCAATTTCTAAAGGGGCAGACGGAAAATATTATTACCAATACAACGACTCCCTAAGACCAGTTGCTGAGAAAAAAATCAGCATTAGCTATAAAGACAGCAACCTGGTCAAAACAAAAACCTTCACTACCTATGCCACTCACCACGGACCCGTGATGGCGATGTATGAGGGGAAATGGCTCAGTCTTCGCACCAGCAACAGATCGAAAAACGGACTGGTGCAATCCTGGCTCAGGACCAAGGCCAATAGTTTCGAGGCCTTCCAGAAAAATTTCGCCATGGCAGCCAATCCTTCTAACAATACCGTATATGCGGATGCCGCTGGAAACATTGCCTACTGGCACGGAAACTATATGCCCAGGCGGGACTCCAGTTATGATTGGAATTTTCCCGTTGCGGGAAATACCAGGGCCACCGAATGGAAGGGCATGCATGATGTGAAAGACATTGTGCAAGTAATCAACCCCGCCACCGGCTGGATCCAAAATACGAACAACACGCCTTACTCTGTATCCGGTTCGGCAAGTCCTGCCCGAAAAAACTATCCTGCCTATATGGCGCCTGATGGCGAGAATTTCCGCGGGCTGAATGCAGTGAGACTGTTAAGCAGCAAGAATAAATTCAGCCTGGAGGACCTGATCGCGGTAGGCTACGATCCACATATGACCGCTTTTGACACCTCCATGCCGATCCTGATCTCGGCATACGAAAAAATAAAAAATACCGACACAGCGCTTTATCGCACCCTTTCAGCACCCATGGCATTACTCAAGGGCTGGGACCATAACAGTTCAGCATCATCTGTACCCACTACCCTTGCCATCCATTGGGCCGAAAAAGTCAATGCCCTCCTGCAATCAGATGATCCGGAATTGTTTTCCGACTATACCCAGCGTTACGGCATGGTGCTGAGAAACAGTGAGCCCGCCAAATTGCTGATTCCCTTGCAGGAAGTAATGACCACATTGATAAAAGACTTTGGCAGCTGGGAAGTGCCCTGGGGAAATATCAACCGCATGCAACGTGTAGTCAGCTCAATCAAACCGATTCATTCGGATACTGCAGCAAGTATACCAGTTGGAAGGGCTTCCTCTACCTGGGGTCAATTGGGTTCTTTTGCAAGCCAGTACCTGGGCACTAAAAAACGTTATGGTATAGGTGGAAACAGTTTTGTCTGTGCCGTGGAATTTGGAAAAAGGATCCGGGCCAAGTCGATACTGGCAGGCGGAGAAAGTGGTGATCCCAACTCACCCCATTTTTTCGACCAGGCAACCATGTACGCAGCCGGAACGTTTAAAGACCTGCTTTTCTATAAAGAAGATGTGTTGAAACACGGTAAGCGGACTTATCATCCGGGGGAATAATGGCAGCCATTATTTTGAAGTACCTCCCCGTTTTAAAGTATCAACTCATAAACTGATGTACATTCATAAACAAGCCTTTACCATGAAACAATACTTCGTTTTCTTTTTCCTGCTGTTCACTGGCTTTAACACGTCCGCCCAGGAGCTGGGAGTACAGCTGTATAGTTTCAGAAATGAGCTACCCAAGGATGTGCCAGGCACCCTTCAGAAATTGAAGGACATCGGGCTGAAAAACCTGGAAGGCGAATTCACGTATTATGGAATGTCCATCGCTGAATTCAAGGAACTGCTCGACAATAAGAAGATGAAGATGGTGACGATAGCGGCCAGTTACGAGAAACTTCAATCGGACCTGTACACGATCATTGGCGATGCAAAAACATTAGGCGCTAAATACGTCGTAGTTCACTGGCTACCCCACGAAAACAATGAATTCACCATCGACCATGCACGAAAAGCCGTTGATGTATTCAATGAAGTTGGAAAAAAACTGCGTGAAGCAGGATTGACGCTCTGCTATCATCCTCATGGCTATGAGTTCCGTCCCTACGAAGACGGCACGCTGTTTGACTTCATCGCCACAAAATCAAATCCACAATACCTGAGTTTTGAAATGGATGTGTTTTGGGTAAAGCACCCCGGGCAGGATCCTGTTGCATTACTGAAAAAATATGCAGGCCGGTTCCCCCTGATGCATTTGAAAGACCGCAAGCCGGGCACACCAGGTAATCAAAACGGACAGGCTGATGTTGAAACAAACGTAGTTCTGGGACAAGGTGATGTCGGCATCGCAGCCGTAATGAAAGTTGCGAAAAAATATGGTGTAAAATATGCGTTCATAGAAGATGAATCTTCCCGTTCCGCGATGCAAGTACCTCAAAGTATTGCCTTTTTAAAAAGCCTGAAAAAATAATATTGATGTTAAAGCAATTCATGGTTTGCCTCCTGGTGTTTCTTATATCAACAGGATGCAAACAGAAAGCCCCTGCTCCTGAATCAACACTAAAAACTGATTTTGTTGCACCAGAGCTATTAGGGCAGGAAAAGGTCGGCCTGCTGCAAAAACAAATGCCCTTTGTGGACAGCATCGTTCGCAAGTTTGCAGACAGTTTACATATCCCTGGACTTGCCTATGGCGTTATTGCCGACGGGAAACTCATTCATAGCAACTATAGTGGCTATACAAACATTGCTGATAAAACTCCGGTTACCCCTACTTCGGCTTTCAGGATCGCATCCATGACAAAAAGCACCACCTGCATGGCCATCCTGATCTTGCGGGACCAGGGAAAACTGAGCCTTGATGACCCTGCTTCGAAGTACATCAAAGAGATGGAAAACCTGAAGTATCTCACTACAGACGCTCCCCCCATTACCATTCGGGACCTGATGACCCACAGGGCAGGTTTCCCGGAAGACAATCCATTTGGCGACCGCCAACTCGGAAATACCGACGAACAATTGCTGAAACTGATGCGGGATAATCCTTCCTTCTCCAATGTTCCGGGTATCAGCTACGAGTATAGTAACCTCGGATTCGCGTTGCTGGGCACCATCATCAAAAATGTTTCGGGCCAGCCGTACCAGCAGTTCATGATGGAGCAAATTTTCAAGCCGCTGGGAATGAACCATACGTACTGGGACTATACCAAGGTGCCAGCTAAAGACCTGGCCCATGGGTATCGCTGGATCAATAATGATTGGCGGGAAGAAGAACTTGAAGCAGATGGATCCTGGGGTTCCATGGGCGGACTGATCACAACCATTGAAGATTTTTCAAAATACATGAGCGTACACCTCGCTGCCTGGCCTGCCAGAAATGATCCGGAACAGGGCCCTTTGAAAAGAAGCTCGATCAGGGAAATGCACCAGGCCTCAAACTTTGATAATATTGACAGCAAATTCGTGTTCCCCAGCGGCCGCACCTGCGCGCTGACTGGCAGCTACGGCTATGGCTTGCGCATTCTGCATGATTGTGATAACAGGTTATTTGTATCGCACGGGGGCGGTCTTCCAGGCTTCGGATCCTATTGGCAGATCATGCCTCAATACGGACTCGGTATTATGATCTTTGGGAACAAGACTTATGCAAGCGCGGGAAAAATTACCATGCCTATACTGGATACCTTATTGTCTTTAGCTGGCATCAAGGCCCCTTCTTTGCAACCGTCAAAAATCCTTGAACAAAGAAAGAATGAATTGATGCAGATCCTGCCGGAATGGAAAACGGCGACGGAGTCGCCCATCTTCGCAGAAAATTTCTTTCCTGATTTTCCCATCGACAGTTTGCGCGCACAGTCAAATATGCTGTTTGCCAAAGCGGGAAAGATCAAAAACATAACCCCCGTACAGCCTATGAATCAATTGAGGGGTCATTTTGATCTGGAAGGTGAAAAAGCGGTGGTGAGGATATTTTTTACATTAACACCTGAAACTGATCCGAAGATTCAGGCCATGAAGATGTCTGAACTGCCCGCTCAATAAGACAGGAGTTCGTCGATTTTTGTCGAAAGCCTGGCTTTAGCAAGAAAATTATTTTCCAGTTCGATGCTGAAAGGTACCGGTGTATCGAGCGAAGCGCATCGCATCACCGGAGCGTCAAGGTGTTCAAAACAATGCTCACTGATCCATGCGGCCACTTCCCCGCCAATACCTCCTGTGAGGGTATCTTCATGTAATACCAATATCCGGCCCGTTCTGTTTACCGCATCCCTGATGGCCTGATAATCTAAAGGGAGCAGCGTACGCAGGTCAAGAATGTCTATGGAGATCTCGGGATGTTCCGCCGCAAAGTCTTCTGCCCAATGCACACCTGCACCATATGTAATGATGCCTACATCATCTCCCACTATTACCTGCCTTGCTTTGCCGATCTCTACTTCATAATATGATGAAGGAACCTGGCCATTGATACTTCGGTACAGGCCCTTATGCTCAAAATACATAACTGGATTGGGATCATTAATGGCGGCGATGAGCAGCCCTTTTGCATCAAAAGGTGTTGATGGATACACCACTTTTAATCCCGGCGTATGCACAAACCAGGCTTCGTTACTCTGTGAGTGAAACGGCCCTGCTCCTACTCCTGCGCCGGTGGGCATCCTGATCACAACATCTGCATGCTGACCCCAGCGATAGTGAACCTTTGCAAGATTATTTACGATCTGATTAAATCCCACAGAAACAAAATCTGCGAACTGCATTTCAATAACAGATTTGAATCCTTCCAGACTCAAACCAAGGCCCGCGCCTATGATCGCGCTTTCACAGAGCGGTGTGTTCCTGACCCTTGCTTTGCCGAATTTCTCCACAAATCCTTCCGTGATCTTGAAGGCACCGCCATACTCTGCGATATCCTGGCCCATCAAAACCAATTCGCTGTGCTTCTCCATACTCTGGTAAAGCCCTTCGCTAATGGCGTCAACAAAACGGGATTCTTTTAAGTCGGCATACCGAAGATCGCTGTGCTCCATGATCTCAACATCATTCCGCGTTGGGGCCGGAGCATATACGTCCTGCACCTCTTCCATGGTATCAGCTTTAAGCGGCGGAACAGAAAATCCGGTTGACAGCTCTTCGTCGATATACTGCCGAAGTTCTTCGCGAAGTACATTGATCTTATCCCTGCTGATGATATTATTGGTGACGAGGTATTGCTCAAAATTCACGAGTGGATCGCGCTCCGCCCACTGTTCAAATAATTCTTTGGGAACATATTTAGTACCACTTGCTTCTTCGTGTCCACGCATCCTGAAAGTCATACATTCTATCAGGTATGGCTTCTGTTGCTTGATGCAGTATTCCCTGACTCCTTTCACCGTCTCATATACATCCAGCAGGTTATTGCCGTCGATCTGCACGCCATCCATCCCATAACCCTTCGCACGGTCAACCAGGCTTGCACATTTGTACTGTTCCTGTACCGGCGTACTCAATCCGTAGCCGTTATTCTCGATAATAAAAATGACGGGGAGTTCCCATACTGCTGCTACATTCAGGGCTTCGTGAAAATCCCCTTCTGAAGTACCGCCGTCGCCAGTAAACGTCAGGGCAACCTTTCCTTCGGCCCTGAGCTTATGCGCCAAGGCAACTCCGTCTGCAATAGCCAACTGGGGGCCCAGATGCGAAATCATTCCGCAGATATGGTGTTCACGGCTACCGAAATGAAAGCTCCGTTCACGGCCTTTCGAATAGCCCTGCTTTCGGCCTTGCCATTGTAGAAATAATTTATGAAGGGGCATGTTCCGGGCTGTGAATACGCCCAGATTTCGATGCAGGGGCATGATCCACTCGTCTTCCTCAAGGGCCAGTGTGGCGCCCACAGAGATGGCTTCCTGGCCAATTCCGCTGAACCATTTGGAGACCTTGCCCTGCCGCAACAGGACCAGCATCTTCTCCTCGATCATCCTCGGCTTAAGGATAGCCTGGTAAAAATGCAGGAGCTCTTCATCGGCCAGGGATTTCCTGTCGAAATGCATCATTTATTTTCAGTCTTTTTGCCGACAGAATACAACACCGATGATACCACAGAGAGTAGAATGCTGAACAACAGAGCCCACCAGAATCCATCCACACTAAATCCCTCAAGGAAATAATCGGCCAGCAATATGATCGCGGCGTTGATCACAAAAAGGAAAAGACCCAGTGTGATAATGGTGATTGGCAAAGTAAGGATGATCAGCAAGGGTTTTATGATGGCATTCAAAACAGCCAGTACCAGGGCCAGTAAAAGCGCGGTGGTAAAAGCATTCATGTGAATACCGTCAAGCAGATAGGAAAGCCCAAATGCAACCAGCGCCGAAATCAGAATCCGAATCAGGAAATTCATGCGGTTAATTTTATTGAAGATACTCAAATTGGAGAAAGTTCTACTTCCTCTTTAGACTACCAAAGATTCAATTAAAACCTGCCTGCTTACCTGGTAACAACCGGTTGAATAACCCCTTGGTAAGTGATGGCTTGCCTGTTACTTGAATTAACCGAGAGTGAGGCGGATCCAATGTTTTTCATGAGAACAATTTTAAACAACGACTAATTCATAGAATGATTCCGGCTGCAGGTATTTATTAGCCAGTGCCTGCAATTCTGCAGGCGTCACTTTCTTGATTGCATCCACGGAACTGTAAAAATAATCATGCGGCAGTTCATTCAACACTACATTCTTCCATCTTCCAATAATATGGAAAGGACCATCCAGATCACCGAGAATGGTACCGATCAGGTAGTTCTTAACCAACAGCAATTCTTCTTCCGAAACCGGCTCATCCCGTAACAACTGCATCTCATTGTACACTTCTTTGATCGTATCCTCGCAAACATCTTTTCCCGCCTCCGTACTGATCATCCAGGCACTCTCAGAAATATGATTCTGAAAATAACTGTGGATGCCATAGGTATACCCCTTGTCTTCCCGAATATTACTCATCAGCCGGGAACCAAAGAATCCTCCGAACACCGTGTTGAGCACCTGCATGGGTGCAAAATCAGGATGTTTCCTGGTAATAAACGGGCGGGCCAGGCGAATCGCGCCCTGAACTCCGTTGGGATCATTATTCACCCTGTATTTCTTCTCAATAGCAGGCATCACCGTATGTGTCAATGTTAACGCTGCGTCCTGTTGTACGTTGATTTTGCCAAAATGCTTGTTCAACTGTTCAAAAAGATCTGCCGGAAGTACACCCGCCACAAAAATGACAAACTTTCCGTGGAGGTAGAACCTCCTATGGAACTCCACCAATTGGTCCCGACTTACCGATTCATAGGTTTGAAGGGTTGAATATTTTCCATAGGGGTGGTCAATTCCATAGATATACTCATCAATGAGCCGGGTGGCCACAAAATCACATTTTTTCAGGTTCACTTCCAACTTCTGCTTCATGATTTGCTTGAAAATATCAAGCTCATGCTCGGGGAAGATGGGATCCGTCACTAATTCAGATACCACCGGTAATAGTTCTGCCATATGCCTGGTCAGTGTATGGAGACTTATTACTGCAGTTTCGTGGTAGCAATGCCTGTTCAGGTAAGAGCCGTAAAAATCAAAATGTTCACTGATCTCAAATGAAGTTTTAGATGATGTCCCGTTCTTGATCAAATGATTAGTAGCTGCGGCAACACCATTCTGATCTTCAAAAGAATTTCCGGCATAAAACACCCACTCGATCTGCATCACTTCCTCAGGTCCTGCAGACACTGCATAAACCTCTACGCCATTATCCAATACATATTTATCATAGGGCTTCAGGGTAAGATCGAACTCCACTGCATCTTTGATCCGTGGCGCTTTTCTTCTGTCGGGCCCTTTTATATCAATCGTTTTATCTTTGATCATATTATTATTTACTGCGCGAGATAATACAGCGTGTTGCTGTTTTTTTCGTCAAATATATTCCTGCTTTCATTGATGATATCGCTTGTAGATACCAGCTGATACTTGCCCAATTCAGTATTCATCAACGACGCATCGCCAAGGAATTCGTAATAAGCAAGACTGTTAGCTCGGTTCATCAGGGTCATATCTTCAAAAGCCATCAAGCTCTCGGTTTTATTTTTCACCTTCTGCAATTCCTTTTCCTCGATCTTATTTTGTTTGAGATCAGTGAGTATCTCCTCAATTGCTTTTTCGGCTTCGAAGATGTCGACTCCTTTTACCAGCTTTCCTTCAATCGCCAGTAAACCTCGATCGACAGTTCCATAATGATAGCATTCGATATTACTAAACATCTTCTTTTCCTTGACCAGTGCCTGGAAAAGTCGGGATGAAGTACTTCCGCCCAGAATGTCGGTGATCAGGTCCACCACGTAGTAACTCTGTTCCATGCGCGATGGCATATGCCAGCATTTATAAAGCGCATCCAGGGGCACGTCTTTCTTGACGGTCAACTTGCGGGGTTCGAGTTGCTCAGGTTCCGGCTGGATATTCCTTATATATCGCTCACCGGGAGCAATATCGCCGAACCATTTTTCCGCCAGTTTTTTTACCTGGTCCACCTCTACATTCCCTGCAACAACCATGATGGCATTGGAGGGCCGGTAGTGTTTGAAAAAGAAATCTTTCACGTCAGACAGCTTTGCTTCTTCAATATGTTTCAGTTCTTTTCCGATGGTCATCCAGCGGTAAGGATGGGTGGTATAAGCCATTCCCCTTATCAATTCCCAGGCATCGCCATAGGGCTTGTTCAGGTAATGTTCCTTGAACTCTTCCGACACCACTTTACGCTGCACATCAAGGCTTTTTTCACTGAAGGCGAGGCTGAGCATCCGGTCACTTTCAAGCCAGAAAGCGGTCTCAATATTCTCCAACGGGAGCTGGCAATAGTAATTGGTGAGGTCGTTGGTGGTATAGGCATTATTCTCCCCGCCGGCTACCTGAAGGGGTTCATCGTAGTCGGGAATATTCACCGAGCCGCCGAACATCAGGTGCTCGAAAAGATGCGCGAAACCGGTGCGTTCGGGATTTTCGTCCCGCGACCCCACATCATACAAAATATCCAACACCGCCATCGGTGTACTTACATCACGGTGAACGATCACAGAAAGACCATTCGCCAATTGAAAACGTTCAAATTGGATCATACTGCAAATATCATTAAAACATACTGGTAAATTATCCTTTGAGGATACTTCTTGGTTTCAGATAAATCTGAAACGGTTCACCGTTTCGAAGGATCAGCAGGCGCAAACGCTGGCCGGTGTTTTGCAACATATTCTTGTAGGCCTGTATGTTATTTGAATAATTATTATTTACGCCCACGATCACGTCCCCGGATTGAAGGCCCGCTTTTTCCCCGGGCGAATTGGCAACCACATCTTCCACCACTATTTTTCCGTTCACGAAATAGATCCCGAGACCGGTATAAGAATAATCAAAAGGCTCGTAGAAATGACTGTTTGGAACGATATGGATCTCCCGTTTGCCATAGTTTAACGTGACATTAAAACGGCGCAGCAGATCATTGCCGATCAGGCCGCCAAGAAATGGATAGGAAGTGACATTATAGACATCCTCGAAGATGAACGACGGGACTTTTCTGAACTTATAGGGGCCCACGCTGACTTCTTTTACCGTGGTCAGTTCCATTTTCATTTTCCCGCCCAAGCCCTCTGCCTGGGTCACCAGCGGTGTCGGTTTTCTTTTTCTCATAATGGCAGAATCCTGCACATAATCCTTTGAGACGAGGAAACAAAGCCCTGCCCCGGTATCGAAATAGAACTTGTGCTGCATGGGTCTTTCGTCGCGGAATTTCAAAGATTGGATGGGGATGGTTCCCAGGAAAGGCCGAAGGATATTCCCGCCTTTTTTATACCTGAACTCCCCTTTGGTATAGACTTCCATCTCGGAACTGTCGTAATCCAACCGCACGATATACCTGTTGATGAAACTAAATCCAACAATGCCATCGATCTTCATCCCGTAGACACTGGTCAGGATCTCATAATCATTCACGTGGAAGTTGAGGCTGTCTACTTGCAGTCCCTTGATCTTCAGGCTCGCGTTGTTTAAGAACTTAACGTTCCTGACACCGCCAATGCCGCGGATGGTTCGTTCAGATGGAACCAGGGGTATGCCCAGCTCCAGACAGGTCATGGAATCCAGGGAAATGCCACCGCTGCCGGTGTCGAAGATAAAATTCAGGGAGTCGGGATAGTTGTTGACGGTGGCGGTAATAATTACAACCCCGCCGCTCAATATCTTTATCGGAACTGTGGTGATCAACCTGGCATCTGGCTCCGAAAATTGCTCCTGGGCTAAGACTTGCATCATCAACCCTAGAAAAAGCGTAACCATAAGACATTTGTGTTTTCCCATAATCCTGTCTCGCGTTGTCCTTGCTTATTCAAATTAGTGAATAAATCCACAATTTATTTACCGCTCAACAGAATTCCAGCAGCTATAAAAACCTTACTACCTTTGCTGACTTATGGCAGACAATAACTCTTCCGAACTTGCCGGTCTTTACGAGAAAGCGATGAATTTCGAATTCCTTTCTGTTGAAGAGGGCGTGTTCTTATACCAACATGCGCCTCTCACTGACCTCATGCTGTTGGGGGATGAATTGCGTAAAAAACAAGTTCCGCACGGGCGTGTCACCTGGCAGATCGACCGGAATGTGAATACCACAAACGTCTGCATTGCCAACTGCAAGTTTTGCAATTTTTACAGGATACCCGGGCATGCCGAGGCCTATATCACTGATATGCCTACCTATCGCAGGAAAATTGAGGAGACCTTCAAATTCGGTGGCGACCAGCTATTGTTGCAGGGCGGCCACCATCCAGAACTCGGCCTCGAATTCTATACTTCGCTTTTCAGGGACCTGAAGCGGGAATACCCAAATTTGAAGCTCCACACCCTCGGCCCACCCGAGGTGGCCCATATCACCAAACTGGAAAAGTCTACCCATAAGGAAGTACTGACCGCATTGAAAGAAGCGGGCATGGATTCCCTTCCTGGAGCTGGAGCTGAGATATTGATCGACAGGGTTCGTCGTTTGATCAGCAAGGGAAAATGCGGGGCCCAGGAATGGCTGGATATTATGCATGAAGCGCATAAGCTAAACATTACTACTTCTGCTACCATGATGTTCGGGCATGTAGAAACAGTGGAAGAACGTTTTGAACATCTGGTGAGGATCAGGGAAGTTCAAAGCCGTAAGCCGGCACATGCCAAAGGATTTCTTGCGTTTATCCCCTGGACCTTCCAGGATGTAGATACTTTGTTGACCAAAATCCGCGGGGTTCAGAATCTGACCACTCCTGAAGAATATATCAGGATGATCTCATTAAGCCGGATCATGCTGCCGAATGTGCTGAACATCCAGGCCAGCTGGCTCACGGTGGGCCGCCAGATCGCCCAGATCTGTCTGCACGCAGGAGCGAACGATTTCGGATCGATCATGATCGAGGAAAATGTGGTGAGTGCCGCCGGAGCTCCACATCGTTTCACCTACAGAACCATTCAGGAAGCGATCGCGGAAGCAGGTTTCAAACCCCAGCTTCGTACACAGCAGTATGAGTGGCGCGAGATTCCCGAAGCGATTCAGGAGCAGGTGATCGACTATTAAAATTGGCTAATTGGCTGATTGACTGATTATTTAATTTGGATTGATGTTGATGATTACATTTTGTATTACTATTTGGGGTGTAGGAGAGTTTATAGTAGGCCACGAGTTTATAAAATCAATTAAGGGAACACAAGAGACCTGTAAATGTTACTGGACTCTTGCGAATGATGTAACAGTTGAAAAACTACTAAGAGTAGTTCTACTTTGAATAAACTTCAGTTTGATAGAACAGAAGCGATAATGGAAATTTCTATTGGCTACTTCACCAACACAGCATCCTGCACTGGGCGCTTGCGGGTCATGAAGTACATCAGCGTAAAAGTGGGGATGAAGTCGAACCCCGGAAGTATCTCTTCGATGAAGTTGAACATACCACCCAGAATGCCCTTCGTGCCGCCGAAGGTGCGGTAGAAGATGAAGGCGGAAACAGGCGCCCAGAGGGCGTCGCCAAACTCACCCAGGAAGGGAACGGCATAGGTCATCATACCGATCAGGTCCATTACCAGACAAAATGCCAACGAAGGTTGCTTTCTGTTCATACCTTTCAAGATGAAGTTAGTTCCGGAAGGGTTGCATCGGGATCAGTCGGGGATCGCCCGCATTTCCTGCTCGCTGATCCTCCGGCAGCCTTCAATATTGCGGATGAAAAATACCCCGTCAAAGACCTGGTTCCAGGCATAAACAAAATTGCGGTGCTGGGAGTATTGCATGGAACCCTTCATGGAGAATGCTTGCCCCGCGTCCTTACCCCGGTTCCAGGGTGTCCAGTCAACAAAGGCAAAAGGCCAGTTGCGGTTGATCCATCGCTCAAAACCATTCTTGGCAGGCTCCTGGGCCTTGAACGGCCCGATTCCGTTGGTCCAGAAAGAAGTCGCGCTGTAAGACGTGACCCCCAGCGCGTAATACCTGAAATGATTGATGCTGGTATCGCCCAAATAATTTCCCATCATCAGCTGCTCCCGGTTAGCTCCCGGGGGCAATTTGCCAATATGGGCATTGTGGGCCCAAACCATGATCTTCTGCCTCGGGAACCGCTCTTTGATCAACCACATCAGGTTATCGAACATCTGCTTGTCGCGGTACTGGTGCCTATTCGCCCCCTCCTTCTCGCCCTTCAAAATTGGCAGGATGCTCCGGAACGATGCGCGGAGGTTGAACAGGAGATTAAGCTCCTCGCTATTCAGCGCCGCAAGACTCCTGCCCTCCAACAGCCTGTTCAAGGCCGAAAGCCCCCGATCCGCCGCTTGCGGATCCCTTTTCTGGCCAGCAAAATAAATAGCAGATATATTGCGGATCACCGTATCTACATCCAATGCATCTCCTGCACCCTCAACAAGCATTGGCAATATCGTCTTCATCTTATCCTGTATGCGACTAAAGGAATGAGGTGTTTGCAGCTGGCAATCCATCCCCGCGATCATCAAAGGCGACTCCGTACGATAGGTTTGAGGGATATAATTGTACAAAAACGCCGATGCCGAATGGCACCACGACCATAAGCCCAATAAATTCTTGTAGAGAAAGGCATTGATAGAATCTCGATTCTTTGGCACATCTGCAAAGCCATAGGTCAGCCCAAAGAAATCAGATTCAAAGACCAGCACATTGAAACCCTTCTTCTCGTGGAGGTATCTGACGATCCGCCCCTTGGCCTCAAAACTGGTGCCGTCGCCATGCATCTGCTCGCCCAGTGCTACGATCCTCGCATCGCCAATGGCTGCACCCAAGGCTTCCAGGTCGGCCATATCATCCTTACCGATATCAATGTGGTCAACCCTTGCCGCATGTTGCCGTAGATAATCGCGCACAGCCTCCTGTGCAGGGGCTGCAAGAAATAATACTTGTAGAAAGAAATAACAACACAGTTTATTCATAGGCTTCCAAAAACCACATTAAGGAAAACTCATGTTGAAGGATCAAAGATATAACGAAACCGCCATCAGGCGGGTTGCAATCCGCCATTTAAGATGGCCTCTATAGAAGATAAATGATCGTCCGTCAGCCCAAGGTGAGCTATTGTTTGTACCAAATGTGCTTTCAGTTGATCAGGAAGATCATTCAACGACTTATCGTCGTCCAGTATCACAAATGGTTCCTTAACATCGTTAACACCAAACCAATCCAAAATCTCGTCTTTCCTGCTGAAAGCATCCTGCCCTTCGGGAAGAACACTCAAAGAATTTATACTGATTCCTCTTTTCTCAAATATTCTTACCCATTGTTCAATCGGATAACTGGACTTATGGGATGTTGTAAGGATCACATTTGTATCCTCTGACAGAATAGACTGAAGGACTCGAACTGCCATCTGACTAAATGCAGGGAAACCATCATCGAGCATAGGAGGACTTTTCCAACTTTGCGCTGGAACCATTACTCCATCTATGTCGAGGAAGACTAACATATCCTTAAAATTACATCTTTATTCGAGCCTTACCTCGTCAACCCCTTGTACATCTTCGCCTGCTCACCCAGTTCCTCTTCGATCCGCAACAAGGCATTGTATTTGGCGAGGCGCTCGCTGCGCGTGATAGAGCCTACTTTGATCTGCCCCGCACCAGTGGCTAGGCAAAGGTCTACCATGGTCGTGTCTTCAGTCTCCCCGGAACGGGCCGATACGACGGGCCGATAACCAGCCTTGCGCGTGGCTTCCACGGCATCCAGGGTTTCCGTCAGCGTACCGATCTGGTTCATCTTGATCAGTACCGCATTGGCCGCACCGAGCTCCTTGCCTTTGGCGATCCGGTCCACCCGCGTGGTGAACAGGTCGTCGCCGATCAACTGGATCTTATCCCCCAGCCTGTTCGTCATCGACACCCATCCTTCCCAGTCATCTTCCGCGCAACCATCTTCTATGGAGATGATCGGATATTTCTTCACCCAATCTTCTTGCATGGCGATGAACTCCCCGCTTTGCATCTCGCGCTCATCCTTGCTTAGTTTGTAGGTGCCGTTGTTGTAAAAATGCGAGGAGGCTACATCCAACGCGATGCACACATCTGTTCCCGGTATATACCCTGCCGCGGCAATGGCATCCGTCAGCACACCCATCGCAGTTTCGTTGGAAGGGAATGCCGGCCAGAATCCGCCTTCGTCAGACACCGCCACACTCATGCCGCGCTGCTGAAATATTTTCTTAGTGGCGAAATAAACATTGAAGGTCATCTCCATGGCTTCAGCAAAACTGTTGGCTTTCACGGGGATCACTAAAAAATCCTGTATGTCGATGATGTTGCCGGCATGAAGGCCGCCGCCGATGATCTGGATCATGGGCATGGGAATGAGATTGGCA
Organism: Sphingobacteriales bacterium; assembly: GCA_031375135.1. Classification (GTDB taxonomy): domain Bacteria; phylum Bacteroidota; class Bacteroidia; order Chitinophagales; family Chitinophagaceae; genus Pollutibacter. Next base: position 15,301 of record JANMHK010000367.1, read on the forward strand.
TCCGGACCACCCAGGTAACGATAGAGTGGTACCCCCTGCGCCGCTGACGCCGCTTTCGCCGCTGCAAGGGATACGCCAAGAATCGCGTTGGCACCGAGGTTTGATTTGGTAGCCGTGCCGTCCAACTCGATCATGCGCTGGTCAAGCGCTCGTTGCGCTGAGACGTCCCAACCCTTGAGTTCTTTATTGAGGATATCGTTGACATGACCCACCGCTTTGTAGACCGATTTTCCGTTGAATTTTTTTGGATCCAGATCCCTTAATTCTAGTGCTTCATGAATACCTGTAGATGCGCCCGAAGGAACAATGGCCCGGCCCATGATGCCAGATTCTAAAAAAACATCTACCTCAAGAGTGGGATTACCCCGCGAATCAAAAACCTGTCTTCCATGTATCCGGTCTATTCTCATTGCTAGCCTTTATGATGTTTAGAAAGATGATTGATCACGGCTTCATAGGTCTTGATGCCAGAGCCGATGATCGCCATACTGGTATCACGGATCAGTTGTTTTTGCTCATCCGTTGTAATATATTCTGCAGTAGATTTCCCATCCACCCTGGCCAGCATGATCCAGGCCAGTTGTTGCACTGCGAGCGGTTCCAATTCGTTTTTTCCCATAAATCTCAGTACAGAAAAATACCCCGCGAGCACCTTCCGCAGCATCTCGTAATAGCGGTCTGCGTTTTCCGGGAAACGAATGGATTTCAACACAAGGTGTGTACTTAAAAAACCAAGGTCAAAAGAAGAATCACCATAATGGATCACTTCAAAATCTATCGGGATCACATCTTCGCCATCAATCAGGATATTCTTAGGGCTGTAATCCCCGGTGACCAGCGAAGTTTCCCTGCTCAAACACGCTTCGATATGTTTATCGATGACAGATGAAAGATGGGGATGACTCAATTTCAGGAATCCAAAAAAAGCGTCGATCCGAAGCTGGATAAAATATTTTTTTTCGTTGAAGAGCTGCCTGGCTAATTCGTCAGCATGACTGTTCTGGTGAATTGACCCTAATATCCGCCCCACCTTTTCTGCGACCACCGGGTTGCACTCACCATTCATCAAGAGAGACTTCCATGTTACACTGGTGTCGGGCGCACAGGCCATGAGGAAGAGAAAGTTTTCTTCGTCTTCAAATATTAACTCAGGCGTAGTAGCTGTGATGATGCGCGGGAAATACTTAAGCGCTTGCTTCTCCACGTTGGTGCGTTCCACATCAGATATCCACTCCGCTTTTACCTTTAATTTCAGCAAGGCCTGCTTCAACACAAAACGGCCCTGGTCGGTGATGATCTTCAATACAGAACAAGATACTCCGCCTGGTAAAGCTTCAATCGAAATGGCAGCCTCATCAACAGCGAGTCCGTTGTTGACCAGATATTTTTTAAGAATCTTAGGATCATTCACATCAAGCATCCAAGGCATTTTGCGATCAGCAAGATAGAAAGAAAGCGCTGAAGATAGATGATTAATCAAACTGCCATGCGGTATCTTATGCCCTTGATGGTGTTGACCTCGATGGCGGGATGAATAATCAAATGACCATGCGGTAACCTATGCCCTTAATGGTAATGATCTCGATAGAAGGATCTTCTCTTAGGTATGAGCGAACCTTAGCAACATACACGTCGAGGGTTCGAGAGTTGAAGAAGGAGTCACTTCCCCAGAGGAGATTGAGGATGTCTTTCCGGTCGATGATGGCGTTTTTATGACTGACCAGCAACTTCAATAATTCAGCTTCGCGATACGATAGCTTTTTCTCTTCATTTCCGATCTGGAGCACCTGCCTGTTAAGCTGAAAGGTGTATTTGCCCACTTGCACGGTTTCGCCCTTAATGGCAAAGGGTTCAACAGGCCTTTGCCGCAGGGCATTGTTAATCCGTACGATGAGTTCCTCCATGCTAAAGGGCTTGCGGATATAATCGTTCCCGCCCAAACTGAATCCTTTGACCAGGTCTTCGGTCTGCGTTTTTGCCGTTAAAAAAAGGATAGGGATCTGTTGATCAAAATGCCGGATCTCTTCTGCCAGTTCAAAGCCATCTTTGTTGGGCAGCATCACGTCGAGTATGCATATATCTGGCAGTACTTTTCTAAATGCCGTGAGCACCTTCGCACCGTCGGATTCCAGGAAGACCTGAAAGCCCCGGCTCTCAAGGCTTTCCTTGACAATGCGGGCCAGAAAGAGTTCATCTTCTACATATAGAACTTTGATCTCAGCCATTTCCCTTGGGTAAATTGATGGAAAAATTTGTGCCCTTGCCCGGTTCACTTTGGAGGGCTATTGAACCTTCGTGCTGTTTGATGATATGGTAAACATAACTTAAGCCCAGCCCATATCCTTTTACATCGTGTACATCGCCCTGGGGCACACGAAAGAATTTATCGAACACCTTGGACTGGTATGCCTCTGGAATACCTATTCCCTGGTCACTAAACTGCATTTCTACCGAATCACCAGCCTCTTTTATAGCGATATTGATAACGGGCTGACCCTTGCTGTATTTAAGTGCATTATCCAACAGGTTATAAATTACGCTCATGATATGAAGGCGGTCGGCATAAATTTCAAGATCCTCCCCTGACGAATCAATATGTACAACAGCCTGAAGTTTCTCAAACTGAAGCCGCATGCTGGAGCACACCTCGTTTACCAGGGTTAGGAGATTGAAATGTTCGGGCTTCAATGCAACGTTCCGGTTTTCAAACATGGATACCCGCAATACCTTGTCTACCAACAACGACAGTCTTTGCAACTCCTGTTGGGAAATATCCAGGTATTCCTTCGTGCGCTGGGGATCGTTCAATGCATTAAAACTTTTCAACGCCTCCAGCGCCACATTTACAGTGGCAATCGGCGTTTTCAATTCGTGGGTGACATTGCTGATAAAATCGTTTTTGAGCGCAGCAAGTCTTTGTTGTTGCATAAGGCTCCTGTACATCAACAGGAAAGACACCATAGTAATGGCAACTAAAAACAGCGAGAACAGGATGGGCCATGAAATCTTCTTTAACAAATAAGGCATCGTATTGCCAAGCACGAGTTTGTAAGAAATAGGCTTTGCAAAGCCAATGGTCACCGCGTTCTTTGATAGCGGAAAATTATCCGCCGCAACTGTGTCAAGTCTGATTACAGAAAATGGAACCGTGATCCCTTCTTTTGCAAAGGTTTTCTCAGTGGCCTTTACAATATCCTTGATCTTCAGGGAATCGCGCAGTGAATCGATACCGGTCAATAACTGAATGAATCTATTCCCCTTAACTTGATCCTTGGTGACGGTGATCGAATTGATGGCGAAGGAATCTACCGTGAAGTCTTTTGGCTTTTTGTCTGACTTAATCACAATGGTCTCCATATGGTGCCCATCCATAGTGTCAATCTGCTCGCGCATCACGTTTACCATGCCAACCATCGCATCGTTATTTTCAAAATGGAACGCCTTGCCACCGCTCCCCGCTTTTACCATACTGACATCAATATTACTGTCAGTGTTATTGAACCTTTTTCTAAACTGAAGGCCCTGCAGGGAATAAATGGATTCCCTAAAATGGATGCCGGCGGTAGCCTCTAAATTGAAACGTTGGGACGAATAGTTTTGTTTCAACCAGTAGAACTGGAATCCCGTAATCAGTATAACTGCCATTACGATCAACATCAAGAGTAACCGGGAACTATTCGATTTCATCAAAACAAATGTACACACCTGTTTTCAGCATTTCGTTCCCTGTTAACCTTAATTAACCTTATAGATAGTTCCTTTAACATGGGCCGGGTGACAACGGGAATAGCTTTGTTTCAAAATAAACCAATGAGAAAAATAGCATTTCTATCGGCCTGTATTTTGATGGGCTTCAATGCCGGGGCGCAGTCTAAACAGGGGCTGGTGGTCTTTGAAAGAATTGCAAAACTGCAGATTCAGATCAGCGACCCTGCTTTTGCAAACACGATGCCGCACGAAAGAAAAAACAAGTTTGAGTTATTGTACTCCGACAACAAGACTTTGTGGCGGCCGACAGAAGAAGAGCAGGAACCTGAAATGCATATGGATAATGGCGCAGGTGCTGAGATCCGGATCGTCACCCCAGGAAGTACTGATATAACCTACACAGATCTGAACGCGAAAAGAAAAGTTGAACAGCGCGAGATCATGACCAAAAATTTTATCGTGGAAGACAGTATCCGTTCACTTAACTGGAAAATAAGTCCTGACACAAAAACACTGCTGGGCTACCCATGTAGAAAAGCCACTACCACAAAGATTCAACCTTCCATACGTGTGAATGTAGACAATGGGGTAATGAAAAGAGAACAGGTGACGGATACCGTAGAAATCATAGCCTGGTTTACAGATGCCATTCCGGTTTTCTCGGGACCAGATTCCTATCAGGGTCAATTGCCCGGGATGATCCTCGAACTGGATGTCAATAAAGGCAGTACAAAATACACGGCGTTAAGCATCGCGCCGGAAGGGGATTTTAAAAACATCAAAGAACCCAAGGGCAAGAAGATAACGCCGCAGGAGTTTGCTATAGAACGGGAGAAAATGTTTAAAGAAATGGAAAAGAATAATGGCGGCGGCAATGTCAATATTAGAGTGGGCGGATGATCATTTGAAGATGGCACTCAGGCTTAGCAATGCCGTAGAGAGTACCACCAGGATGCCGAATACAAACATTCCTTTAGGATGATGGTATCCCTGCTTCTTCAAACGGTGTGCTGCAATCAGGATAACAGTAAGGGCTAACGGAAGGATGAAACCATTTAGCATCCCCACAAAAACCAGGATCTTCACAGGCTGGCCGATGACGAGAAAGACGAGCAATGACAGTACTATGAATGAAGCGATGATCGGTTTACGAAGGTTTTTGATCCCGGGATGAAAGGCAGTCATGAAACTAAAGGAGGTATACGCAGAGCCTGTTACTGAAGTGATCGCAGCACACCACATCACCACCCCAAATAATTTGTACCCCAGTGGGCCTGCTGCCAACTGGAAGACCGAAGCAGCAGGATTATTATCCTGCAACACGAATCCTTTTGAGATCACGCCCAGTGCCGCCAGAAATAAGAGGATCCGCATTACAGAAGCCACGAGTATGCCTGTCACGGCGGATCTCTTCGCCTCTGGTAAAGACGCTGGCCCTTTCATTCCGGATTCAAGTAATCGATGCGCGCCCGCAAAACTGATATAACCCCCTACTGTTCCACCTACCAATGTTATGATGGCTTTTGCATCAATGGTCTCCGGAATAAAACTTCGGTACACGGCGATGGCCAAAGGCGGGGAAGAAGTAAAGCAAACATATAGCGTGAGTGCGATCATGATCAGGCCCAGTGCTTTCGTAAAAATATCCATCCAACTACCCGATTGCCCGGAGAGAAGAATAACGATGGCGATGACTGCACTGATCGCAGCGCCCTGCTTTGCAGGTATACCGAAAAGAACCTGGATACCTAAGCCTGAACCCGCGAGGTTGCCGATGTTAAATGCAAAACCACCGATCACGACCATGATTGCCAATAGAACGCCCAAGCCAGGCACCACTTCATTGGCTACATCCTGCGCTTTTTTCCCCTGCACCACCAACACCGACCAGATATTCAATTGAGCGCCGATATCCAGTAAAATAGACACGAGGATCACGAAACCAAAGGATGC
>JANMHK010000408.1:0-5547 GCA_031375135.1 Sphingobacteriales bacterium
GCTTGGCCAGGGCGTCGATCAGACCGTTGTTGCCGGCAGTGTTGATGGTAGCAGCGCCGCCGTCAACGTACGAGGCAGCGTCGGCCGACAGGGCAGAACGAAGCGAGCGCAGCGTGGTGTTGAGCATGTCGACCTGCATGGCAACGCCAGCCTGCTGTCCGACGACCAGGTCCATCGCGTTGCGCTGGAGGCCTGCCTTGCGGAAGGCGTCGCGGGTGCTGGCGACCGGGCCGATCTTGCGGTTGATCTTGACGCGGCTGAACTCGGACTGGATCAGCTTCTTGTCGGCTGCGTTGGCAAGGCTGGTCGGGTCCCGACGCGAGATCAGGTTGGCGATGTTCTGGAAGAAGGCCATCGTCTCGAAGTCGCCGGGCTTCTGGGCGGACTGGAGAAGGAGGGCTCCCCGCGAAGCTTCGAACAGACCGGCAGCGGCCTGGGTCAGAGTCTCGGTGATCCCGGACTGGATGAACGGATTGATGTACTTCAGATCCGTTTGCATCATTGTTGCAAATGCACCATAGATGATGGCAATAGTTGCAAGTAGAATAATATAGGGAGCGTAAACATGCGCTGCGTCAGGCATTAGATAAGTTGCAACCCGCAGGCAACCATAACCTCCCAGTTTCATAGAGATGCCTGCAAGAAACATGGAAGCAGCAGTCGGAGCTGATGAGTGACCATCAGGCACCCAGGTATGAAAGGGAAACATCGCTGAAAACACACCAAATCCAGTAAACACCAACGGAAATACCCAACGCTGCAGCGAGAAAGGAATCTGCATCTCGGAGAGTTTAACCAGATCAAACGTTCTGATCTCCGGCGGCATTGAAAAGTACATGCCGAGGATACCCACCAGGATCAGTGCCGATCCCCCCATAAGCATTAGCGCAAGTTTATTTGCACTATAGGTTTTATTGCCACTGCCCCAAATGCTGATGAACAAATATTTAGGAATAACAGCGATCTCTAAGAAGAAGAACATCAGCATCAGATCAAGCGATACAAAGAATCCATAGGCCCCAAAGGCCAGCAAAGTCAGGAAGAAGAAAAACTCTTTGGTCATCTTCTCCATCTTCCAGGATACCAATACGCCTGCGATCACCACAAATGCGGTCAGCAGAATCATCGCCACCGAAATCCCATCCACCCCCAGGTGAAAACTAAAACCGAGTGAAGGAAACCAGGAGTATTGCTGCTCAAACAAAATAGGAAACACGTTTCCAATTTCCCGCTCATGTGTGAATGCCGCATACAGCAAAATCGCCGCTACCATCTGCATCACGGCGCCAGCTAACGCGATCAATCGTGCGTGTTTCTCCGGCAACGCAATGATCAAAATGCCCGCCAGCAGTGGAATGAATATGATAAAAAGAAGATCCATAATATTTTTTAGCGCCAGGGCGCCATTTTAAAAACATAAACAGATACGATGATGATGATGCCAAAGAGGAAGAACATTCCATATTGTTGCACCTTGCCCGACTGCAATCCTTTGATCCGCTCAGAGATCCACTCCATCCCCAGGCCCGTTGCTTTCACAACGCCATCAACAAGATTTCGGTCGGCCCAGGCCGCAGGTTTAGCGATCAGGTTGAACAACACCCCCTTGGTGAAACCCAGCCAGACCTCATCGATATAAAATTTGTTTTTTGCCGAAGTATACAGGCCGTTCATACTATCCGCCAGCCGTTCGGGCAGGTCTGTTTTCTTCCTGTACATCCAAGCCGCTAAGGCAATACCTGACAAACCAACCAACACCGGCGCTATCGAAAATTGTAAATGCAGGGAGGTCTCCAATGGTTTGCCATCCGAGCTTACAAAATTTCCAAAAGGAATAAATCCGGCAATCACTGAACCCACGCCCAGTATAACCAGCGGGGCTAACAAAAACAAATCCCCTTCTTTCTTATGGTGTCCGTCTTCATGCGCAGGCTTGTTCCAGAAGATCATAAAATACAAACGGAACATATAAAATGCGGTCAATAACGAAGTAGTTAAAGCCATCCAGAATATCGTAGGATTGTTCTCCCAGGCCGCTAATAATATTTCTTCTTTGCTGAAAAACCCGGCAAATGGCGGGATGCCCGAAATAGCGAGACAGGCGAACAGGAACATTAAATGTGTGATGGGCATTTTCTTGGCCAGCCCACCCATATCTTTCATTTCATTGCTATGCACATAATGGATCACGGCGCCGGCTCCTAAGAAAAGCAGTGCCTTAAATATGGCATGCGTGAACAAATGGAACATAGATGCGGTATAGCCCAAATGGCTACCCGAAGGATCTGTTGGTGTAAGTCCGAGTGCAAACATCATGAACCCTATCTGCGAAATAGTCGAATACGCAAGCACCCTTTTAATATCAGTTTGCGTACACGCGATCACTGCGGCGAATAATGCCGTGAAGGCACCGATATCATCTATGTAATGAATAAATGAAGAACCCGAATAGGCATAAACAGGATATAGTCTGGCTACCAGGAACACACCTGCCACAACCATGGTGGCAGCATGGATCAGTGCCGAAACCGGCGTAGGTCCTTCCATCGCATCCGGCAACCAAATATGTAAAGGGAACATGGCGCTTTTACCTGCTGCGCCCATGAACACCAGGGCCAGTCCCCAGGTTAGAGCCGAGATCCCAAGGAATGAAGCTGCAGAGGCTGATGTCAAAACTTCTCCCGGAGTAGAGAGGCTGCTGATCAATTCTATAAAATCAAGCGTGCCCGCCTGTCCTGATAAAACCAGTATCCCGATCAAAAATCCGAGATCCGCAAAACGCGTGACGATAAATGCTTTCTTGGCCGCAGCCAGCGCTGATGATTTCTGGTAGAAAAATCCGATTAGTAAAAAGGAGGAAACCCCCACGAGTTCCCAGAATATATAGACCTGAAATATATTGGAAGATAGAACCAGGCCAAGCATGGAGAACGTAAACAAGCCCAGGAATGCATAATACACGTGGAAGCGTTCTTCGCCTTTCATGTAGGATAATGAAAACACGTGCACCATCAACGAAATGAATGTGACCACCAGGATCATCATCATGGAGATCGGATCGAGTAAAAGGCCCATTTCAATACGGAGGCCATTGGCAAATTGCAGCCAGGTAAAGTTGAACGGAACCAGTTGTTGGTACTGACCATCTGTTTTACCCGCACTGAAAAAATAAGCACCTGCTGTAACTAAGGCGATCAGGAAAGAGACCAACATGATCGAACATCCAACAAGGCCCGCCTTATTCTTGAAAAACGAGTTACCCAACAATCCCAATAATAGAAAAGAGAGGAATGGGAGCAATGGGATCAGCAGTATGTTGGTTGTGTTCATTTTTTTAAATTGGCTAATTGGCTCATTAGCTGATTGACTAATTTGTTCCCTAAGCATTCATCACATTCCCACATTCCCGCATTCATTCCCCACATTCCATACATTCCCTACATTTTTCACATTCTAGAACTTCATTTCCTCTGCCACTTCCACATTAATGGAATTGTGCGAGCGGAATAAATTGATAATAATGGCTATCGCGACGGCAGCTTCCGCCGCAGCAATGGCGATGACAAATACGGTAAAAAAAATTCCGTCCAGGTTGCCCGGCCAGAGATATTTATTGAACGCGATGAAATTCAGATTGACAGAGTTGAGCATCAGCTCTATACTCATGAGCATGGTGATCAGGTTTCTCCTGGTGAAAAATCCATAGATCCCGGCAAAGAAAAGTATTGCGCCTATGACCAGCAGCTGGTTTAATCCGGGTTCCATCATTTTGTTTCTGTTTTATTGGTCATAGCAATCACAATACACCCGATCATCGCGGCCAGCAGCAACATACTCACCAGCTCAAAAGGCAAGGCATAACCATTAATATCAAGCATCTTCTCCCCGATCTGCGATACCGTTGGTGAAGCCCCCAGGTCTTGTGTTGCAGTAAATCCATACCCCTTCATGAGAGACAGAACCAGTGCCAGACCAGCAAGGGCGGCCAGTGCAGAGAATAAGATCCTTCCGCCCGATACCGCAGGAAGCTTCTCACCTGATTGCTGGGTTAGAAATATGGAGAAGATGATCAATACGGCAATACCACCCACATAAACCACGATCTGCACCGCTGCAATGAACTGATAGTCGAGCCAGAAATAAATGCCTGCAATGCCAATGAGGGCAAACAACAGGTAAATGGCTGAGCGGAAGAGTTGTCGTGATGTGACAGACAACAACGCGCTGATCACCGTCATCAACCCCAGCAAATAGAACATTATGGTAGATCCCGACATATAATAATTGACTAATTGGCTAATTGACTCATTGGCTCATTCATCACGTGCTGCATGCACACATTCCGCACATTCCCACATTCATTTCCCACATTCATTACATTCATCACATTTATCACATTGTAATTTTCAATTCAGATTCATTAAAAATGAATCTGAATTGAAAATTACTCCACTCCCTCCTGCAATGTCGACCCCGGCTTATTCAACACTTTGGTAAGCTGGGCCCGGTCATATACACTGTGTTCGAAATTTTGCGCCATTTGAATGGCGTTCGTAGGACAAGCCTCTATACACAGGTTGCACATGGTGCAGAGTTCGAGATGGTAGATAAATTTATCGATGGCTTTCTTTTTCTTGCCTTCCGGACTAACATCAAATTTTGTGATGATCTTGATGGTCCCATTCGGACAAGCCAGCTCACAGGCCGTGCAACCCGTACACCTATGCTCATTGGTATCGGTATGCGACATCACCACCTCTCCTCTAAAACGCTCGGGCAACACCAGTTCAGCACGGTTATCGGGATACTGCTGGGTAATAATCTCTTTATGATGGGTGAAGTAATAAGCCGTGCGTCTCATGCCAATAGCCATCGACTTCACTGCTCCATAAACATCTTTTATATAATCCGCTAAAAACATAATCTCGTTTTAATTCGCCAATTCGACAATTCGTCAATTCGCCAATCCTAAAAATGCCATCCCTTGATCGCGATCAACGTGACCAGTAAAATATTGAACATGCTGATCGGCAAAAGATATTTCCACTCCAGGTTAAGCAACTGGTCGATTCTCAACCTCGGGAAAGTCCACCTGAACCACATGATCACGAAAATCAGGAAAAATGTTTTTCCAAAAAACCAGATCGACGAAGGGATATAATCCATCACATGGTTGAACCCCGCCCAACTGCCGATATGCAAAGGCATCCAGCCACCTAAAAATAGCGTGGCCCCAATCGCACAAACAATAAATACATTGATATATTCCGCTAAAAAAAACAGGGCGAATTTCATTCCCGAATATTCTGTATGAAACCCTGCTGTTAACTCAGACTCAGCCTCTGCGAGATCAAAAGGCGCCCTGTTTGTTTCCGCCGTAACGGCAATTATAAAAATTACAAAGGAAATTACAGCAGGAATATGGCCTTTAAAAATCCACCAGCCATCTTCCTGGGAAGCAACAATATCGTTAATAGAAAGACTGCCCGTTAATACCACAATAGAGAGTACCGCAAGCCCGGCAGATAACTCATAGCTCACTATCTG
>JANMHK010000438.1:0-9210 GCA_031375135.1 Sphingobacteriales bacterium
CATGTTCAAGCCGACGCCGACAAGCTCGCACTGGCATTTCTGAATATCATCATCAATGCGGTGGAAGCCATGGAAGAAAATAAGGGCAAACTCATGATATCCCTGTCAGACCGCCAGGACCATTGGGAAGTTAGAATTACAGACAATGGTATTGGCATACCGGAAGAAAACATACCGAAACTTTTTGAGCCTTATTTCACTGCAAAAAGAAATGGAATGGGACTGGGCCTTCCTGCTACACTAAACATGCTCCAAGCCCATAATGCTCAGGTTGAAGTTACGTCCGTGGAGAATGTTGGAACTACTTTCTCCATTATCTTCTCAAAATAAAAGCTCCCGGAATTCCGGAAGCTTTTCTCGTCGCCCACATTGTCGATATCTAAACTGCTGTAAGAATTGTGATTGTGCAAAAAGGAATTTGAATCAGCTGTCTATTGTCTTTTCCCGTCATTCTGGGGCTGAGTTTCATTTTGCGCGTTCGATACTTCGCCTGTTTCGATGACCTCCCTGAATCTCTTTATGTCAGCTTTCACCATTTTTTCAAAAATCGGGTTGAGCAGTTGTGCAGCTGCGGCGCCGGCATTTCCTGCTGGCGGCTGGTAGATTATCCTGACCATTAGTTCTGTTCCCGTACCGTCTGGAGATTCCCTGAAGCTTATATGCCCTGAATTATAAATGGTCGCATTCTCCAGGGACTGCCAGGCAATGAGTTCTCCTGGCTTTTCATCAGTGATCTCTGCATCCCACTCTATGTTTCCAATGTTACCCGGGATCTTCGCTTCCCAGTGGGATCTCCGGTTGTCCAATTCCTTTACCATTTTCAAATGTTCCATGAACCTGGGGAGATTTTCGAGTTTCCGCCAAAAGCGATAAACTTCTTCTTTGGGCTTGTTCACTGTCAAAGTTGTCCGTAATTCAATGGCCTTCGATTGCGGGCCTTCAAGTCCCATCGCCGTATATAAGGGACAATTTCCGGACAATCCTCTGTATAGTAGATAGCCACCGATCCCCAGTTTCGAACTCCTGCCCACGACACTCTTATTGCGTCCAAACGCCGATATGACCATCAGGGATCCAATTGCTGCAGAAACAATTCGTTCCACTTGGCCAACATTCTGTACCATTCCATTCTCCCTCATATTTTCGAGGGTAGCATTCATTTTTTTAATTGCGGGATACGCCATAAAGATAAATTTACTGATCAGGTAAAAAGGTGATACCATTCTTTCATGTAGAGATTGGTTCACATTGCGCGCTTTAAGGAATTTTTAGGCTAACCATTTAATGTTTTCATTACTTTGATGTCAGCGAACTATTTTCTGCTGGATAACATTAGCCGTAAACATCGAAAAGATCTCTTGAGGTATCATACGCCTTACGGTTTTTTCTTTCTTTTGGCCCGCAGAACGATCGAACAACACATGGCCCCTGTAATCAGCCTGATCCGGAGTAATATTTCGGGTATTATTTCTTGTAATATTTCTGGTCATCGTATTTTTAATTTAGATATCTATCATTTCTTTTAAAAAATCTGTGCCAGCAGCCACCCAGCTGATGTTGGCAAGGCCCCTCGGGAATAAGAATTGCTGTTTAGGTTGTAAAAACTAACCCCCCTTTTTATTTTTTTAAACCATAGCTGCGAAACAAATCCGAAGATGAAACACGTGTGTACCTAATTCTACACTTATGGCAGAGATCATTCCGCAACAAACCAATGGTTATACCTGGCTTTTCAGATGCGCAATGGAATAAGCTGGTAAATGGAATATTGCAGATCAGAAAATGAATATCAGAGTTATTATTATTTAATTATAAAGCAATGAGAGCGATCTGGAGCGGTGCTATTGGGTTCGGGTTGGTAAATATACCGGTTAAGCTTTTCAGTGCCATTGAAGAGAGTGAGCTGAGTCTTGACATGCTTGATAAGAAAGATCTTTCAAATATCAAGTATCAACGAATCAACGAACGAACAGGGAAAGAGGTTCCCTATGAAAATATTGTCAAAGGCTTTAAGATAGAAGGGAAGTATGTAGTGCTGGGCGACGATGATTTCCAGAAGGCCATGCCTGAAAAAACGAAATTGGTCGAGATTTCTTCCTTCGCGATGGAGAAGGACATCGACAGTATGCTCTACGAAAAACCCTATTTTCTGGAACCAGATAAGGCTGGGACAAGGGCATATGGTCTGCTTATGGAGTCTCTTCGAAAGAGCGGGAAAGTAGGCCTGGGTAGTTTTGTTTTGCGCAATAAGGAGAGTCTTTGTTTGATCAAACCAGTTGGCAAGGTACTCGTCCTGCAAAAGATAAGATTTGCAGAAGAGATCCGTAAGTCGAACGATCTTAATATCCCCAAAGAAGCCCCAAAACCTGCTGAATTAAAGATGGCGCTCACGTTGATCGATCAGCTTACCAAGCCATTCGATATCTCAGAGTATAAGGACACCTACACTGAAAAATTAATGAAGGTCATTGACGCTAAAGCTAAGGGTAAGAAACTGGCGAAACCCGAAATGAAAATAGTTCATTCAGCAGCTGAAGATCTCATGGATCAATTGAAGGCGAGTTTAAGCAACAAACGTAAAGCTTCGTGAGTACCCTGGAAAAATATAAAACCAAAAGAGATTTCTCGAAGACTCCTGAGCCTTCCGGGCGATTGGGCACAAAAGGAAAGGCATTGCGGTTCGTAGTACAGCGGCATGAGGCCAGCAGGCTTCATTACGATTTTAGATTGGAGATGAAAGGTGTTTTGAAAAGCTGGGCAGTTCCCAAGGGACCGTCGCTTAACAGCTCCGACAAAAGATTGGCCGTGTTTGTCGAAGATCACCCGGTGGACTACGTCAGTTTTGAGGGCGAGATTCCAAAGGGTAATTATGGGGCAGGAACTGTGCAAATTTGGGATCATGGCACCTATGTGCCGGTGGATGAGAAAAAAAAGCCGATAGCAGAGAAAAAAGCGCTTGAGAATCTGGAAAAAGGGGAGCTGAAATTTGTGCTGGATGGGGAGAAGCTCAATGGTGGTTTTGTGCTTGTTCGATTGAAAGATGATAAGAACTGGCTGCTCATCAAACATAAAGATGAATTCTCAGTGGATAAGTCCTACAACAGTGAGGATCTGGTAAATCCGGTAACTCAAAAAAAAAACTAACAGCCCGCGCTCGTTGAACAGAACACCTTTTTCGGGAAAGGAAGAAAAATTGGGTAAATACATTAAATCCATGTTGGCCACCCTGAGCGACAAAGCTTTCAATGATCCTGAATGGATATTTGAAATCAAGTGGGATGGTTATCGGGCGATAGCCGAGTTGGAACCAGACAATGTCAGATTGTATTCAAGAAACGGACTTTCTTTTTCTGAGACCTTTCCCCCTGTATACCAGGCACTGACGCAGATCAATCACCAAGCTGTAATTGACGGTGAGATCGTTGTACTGGATGATCAGGGGCATCCTTCTTTCCAGATGCTCCAACAGTATCGTGAGGATCCTGCCCACCCCCTGATTTATTATGTTTTTGATTTACTTAGTCTTGATGGGAAGGACTTAAAAACACTACCATTGATCCAGCGAAAGGAATTGCTTAAACATCTTTTGGACGGAATTCCAAATTCGGTTATACGTTTCTGTGACCATATTCCAAAGAGCGGAAAGGATTTTTTTGATCAGGTTGTACAGATGGGATTAGAAGGGATGATCGCCAAACATATTGACAGCGGATACGCAGTTGGCGTTCGCTCCCGTCAGTGGCTGAAAATAAAAAACCATAATTCTGTGGAAGCGGTGATAGCAGGATATACAGAACCGAAGGGTAGCCGAAAGCATTTTGGAGCATTGATACTGGGAGAATATAATGACGGCCAACTAAGATATATCGGGCATGCCGGTACAGGTTTTGATGACAAGTTATTGAACGAAATGATGATGAGGATGAAGCCACTGATCATGTCCAAATCTCCGTTTAAGGAGAAGATCAAAGTGAATGCTCCCGTTACATGGCTGAAACCCCAACTTGTATGCGAGGTGAAGTTTACAGAACAAACCCAGGAGGGATTATTAAGGCATCCTGTTTTTTTGGGTCTCCGAATTGACAAATCGCCTGAAGAAGTAGTTAAAAGTAATGATACTATGGCACACCAAACAAGTGAAACGGCAACAAAGGAGGACAAAAAGGTTTCTGCCACCGGGAAAAACATGATCATTGGAGGCCATGAAGTAAAGCTGACTAATGTCAACAAGGTCTATTGGCCCGGTGAGAAGATTAAGAAAGGGGATATGCTTGCTTATTATGAAAAGATGGCGCCCGTTATACTTCCCTATCTGAAAGACCGGCCATTATCACTGAAACGAACACCAAACGGGATATCCACCAAAGGCTTTTATCATAAAGACGCAGGTGAGAACGCGCCATCTTTTGTAATTACGGAGAAAGTGGAATCAGATAGTTCCGATAAAGTCATTGACTACATCGTTTGTAACAATGGAGCCACCTTGCTTTATGTAGCCAACTTAGGTAGCATTGAAATGAATCCCTGGAATTCGACCCGCCTGAAACCGGATCATCCAACATATATCGTCATAGATATTGATCCTTCAGAGAATAACAGTTTTGAACAAGTGATAGACACTGCATTGGCTACGCAACAAGTACTTGAAAAAGCCGGTGTTACCTATTATGTAAAAACATCCGGTGCAACAGGCCTTCATATTTACATTCCCCTGGGCAATAAATATCCATACGAACAGGCCCGTGAATTTGCCCATATCATTGCCATGCTGACGCAGGAATTGGTACCGGATTTCACCACTTTGGAACGTTCTATAAAGAAAAGGGGCGACCGTATTTACATAGATTATCTGCAGAATAACAGGGGTCAGACACTTGCGTCTGCTTATAGCGTAAGGCCAGTCCCCGGCGCCCAGGTTTCAGCCCCTATTAGTGTGAAAGAGTTGAAGAGGGGACTCCATCCCTCTCAGTTCAATATTTTCAACATGCCTAAAAGGATAGAGAAGTTGGGGGACCTTTTTTTTCAGGTTTTGGGGAAGGGGAACAACATTAAGACGTCTCTTCATAATCTGGGGTACTGATTACGTTTTTCCCTTCTTTACCCATGTGGATCACGTAGTACAATAACCCGCCCAAAACGGGCACACAGATTACCATTATTAACCATAAGCTTTTCCTGCCCTGATTCATAGTCTTCGACCGAAACACGTCGATGATTGATGTAATGGAGAAGATCGTAGCCAGAAACAGACCGCTATACAGTATCCAGTATCCGTCGTTGGTTCTGCCCAGGATGACTGATCCCGAAATAACCAATATGATGGATAACACACCCAGGACAATATTAAATATTGAAAATGATCGCATATTAAAAGCAGGCAAACAATACTGCCCGCTATTGCATATGCAAATTCTCTGCCTTTCTCCTGGCAGTCACCAGTATAGCCAGCAAAAGCAGGGAGCAGGCCACAAAGCCGGTTAGAACAATGCTATTCCAGCCGTTAACGGTCATTTGTTTTACGATGATCCCTCCAATGGCCCAAATCGCGACCATAGGAACCACATAATTGTTTCTGCGCCAAAGGATCAGCAAACAAAGGATGAGCGCAATGGAGATCATGATGATGGCCCAAACATCTTCCGATATTGGCCCTCCTCTCCAATCCATGTCCACCAGCCATGCCGTAATATTAGCAATGGTGGCGATCATGATCCATCCCAGGTATATCGAAAAAGGTATCTGGAACCAGATCTTTTCTGGTGTATTAGCCGATCGGTCGGGAAGTTCAAATTTAATATGAATACTGATTAACGTGATGAGAAAAGCGAGCATGATGATGACAGAGAGGGCCACCTGCTGATAGTGCCAGGCGAGGATCCAACTCATATTGAATAGGTTGGTCAGGATAAATAGACTGCCAAGTTTCTCTACCAATATTCGTTGCTTTTCTTTGGTCAGTGCACCAGTTTGGTAAATAACAAAGCCTGTTAAACTGAGATAGATCACCAGCCAGATGGAAAAAGTGTAGCCGGCGGGTACAAATTCGTTTGGATAAAGGGCCGACAATTCCCCCGTGTTTTTCCCATTTATAGGAAGGGCATTAGCCAGGGTGTTGATTACAAGGGTGCCGATAAAGCTGATCATGTTCAGCACCACCAGAATTTTTGATTTCATATCAGGAGTTTAGGGACTGACCTTTAAGTTCTTTTATTTTCACCTCCTCTTGGCGCACCATCACAGCGTTTTCTTTAGGCGTTATACCCTTGCCCGCATGGATGGCGTACTGCTTGGTAAATTCGGCCCCAAGGTAAAGAATCGCAGCGGAATAATAAACCCAGGCCAGTAATATGATGATAGATGCTGCTGCCCCGTATGTGACGGTAAAAGATGATTTACTGATATAAAGGGTGATCAGGAATTTTCCGATCATAAACATGATCGAGGTGAACACAGAACCCACAATAAGGTCTTTTCGGTTTAGTTTTGCATCTGGTAATACCCTGTAGATGGCATAGAACAACCCACTTGTTATGGCAAGGATCAACAAATAATTAATGATCATAAAAAGAATCACCAGACCGTCCGAAAAAATCGTTTGTAATTTTTCAGATAACAAATCAAGAAAGGCACTTAACACCAAGGATACCAACAACAGGAAGCCGATACTGACTACCAGGGAAAACGACAGAAGTCGATTAAGCAGCAACCTTAGCCAAAATCCGCCCGGCTTTATTCTAATCTGCCAGATCTGATTGATCGAGTCTTTTATGTCCAAGAAAATACTTGTTGCCCCCAGCAACAAAACCACTGTACCTATTATTATTCCAATCAAACCTTTTTTCCCATCGTCAAAAGAGTTAAGGATTTGGTCCAACTGGGTAGTGACATCCTTGCCCAATAACCCACCCAACTGGCTCAATATCCTGTCCTGAGCAGCCTCCCGGCCTCCAAAGAAAAAACCGATCAGTGAAACGATGACCAGTAGTAAGGGTCCAATGGAGAATACAGTATAGTACGATAGTGAGGCGCTGAGCTTTAAAATGTTGCCGTCGAAGAACGACACAAATGTTTGCTTGAATGCTTTCCAGGTTTTTTTCAGGTCCATGATGTTTATTTAATGCTCAGTTACAAAAAAAGGGCTGGTAGAAACCAGCCCCGATGTATCCTGTTTAACGTATGAAAATGACTACTTGCTATTCACTGAGCTGATCTCGGCATTATTGCTCCTGATTTGACTCGGAATAAACGTAGATGGAGTAAAGCTCATGCCAGC
Organism: Sphingobacteriales bacterium; assembly: GCA_031375135.1. GTDB lineage: Bacteria > Bacteroidota > Bacteroidia > Chitinophagales > Chitinophagaceae > Pollutibacter. The sequence continues at coordinate 7,274 of JANMHK010000438.1, forward strand.
CACTAGTGTAGAATAGTTTCCGCGGTGGTTCGCATTGCCCGTTTCGGTATTTGCCAGTGCGTTTTGTCGAAATATTCGAGTGAATTTTGATCACTCCAAATTTCGTTGGGTTGAAAGTGAGTATTAATGCCCTCATAATGATCTTTATTTTCCTCTTGTTTGGTCAAAATTCCCTTTACAGGCTAGGCATTGTATTTTTTCTTTATGCTAAAAGGTTAATAATGAAAAAAGTTCTAATTGTTGCAGGGTTACTATTCCATTTTATAATGGCAGACGGGCAGAGTCTTGGTCATGAATACCGAACCGCCATAGGAGTGAAGGTCTGGGACGGAGGCGGATTATCCATCAAGCATTTCGTCAAACCTAACACCGCATTGGAAGGCATTGCTTATTTCTGGAATAAAGGCGTTCGAATCACGGGACTCTATGAGATTCATGGTAATATCAGCGGAGCTGAAGGCCTTAAATGGTATGTGGGCCCTGGTGCACACGTTGGGTTTTATGACGGCGATAACAAGTATAACACGAACAATGATCAAGCTACTTTCATTGGTATAGATGGTGTATTAGGACTGGACTACAAGTTCAACAAAGTACCCATTAATATTTCAATCGATTGGCAGCCCAGCTTTGAATTCGGCGATAACAGGGGATTCTATGGTGGTTGGGGCGGACTTGGCATCAGGTATGCATTCGGGAAATAGGGATTAGATTTCTGGACGAAAGGCTGTGGTTGTGACACTTGTGCTGGATAGTCATGTCGACTCGCTGATGGATAGTGTACAGACCAGTTGCATCTGATTCTTTGCTATGATACCTCATGTTTATGTTGATCGATGTGCTGAAGCATTCGTTCATTATCCTTTAAACTGATTCTATGATCAAGCCCATACAACTGTTATATAACCACCGTATCTATACGGTGGAGATCTCAGAGATCTACCATCCGATACACTGGATGTTTCACGTGAGTTTCAACGATGGGTACGAGAATATCTTCTTCTCAGATGTGGAAACCGGTAAGTGGGTAGAGCAGGATCTTGGATTTACCCCCTTAGCAGAGTTGGTCGGAAAGAAGATCGAATCCAATATCCCTAAGGACCATGTTACCCGAAAATCAGTCAACTGGCACCACGAAGGAAGTGGGGAGAAAAATATCTATTTCGGATATCACCGGTTCATAGTGGACGGCTATTACACATATGAGATCTATGCTGAGAACAAGCGTTACATGTTTACGCTGGTGAAACTAAACAGCGAGCTGTGGCAGCTTTTCAAAGTGCCCGGCATGGCGGGTTGGAATTATAATGAAGATTATATTGAAGAGATTCCGTTTATCATCGACACATTAAAATTCTAAAATCATCCTGCAGGATATCCCATCCTGTGTACTGGTAAATCCGGTCAATGCAAGGGTATGGAGAGGCGGTTGTACAGCTGTGCTCTCCTTTTTTATGGCATTAAGTTTTCATAGAGATATTAAAAGCTATGGACAGGGATGGTTTTACTACAAGCATCTGGCAAACTTCTATGGCATCTTATCCCTCCATGCTAAAACACTTTCCAAGCAGTGTGTTTGACGTGGTTATTGTTGGTGGAGGAATTACCGGATTATCGCTGGCCCTCTTGCTTCAACAAGGCGGAAAGAAATGTATTGTTATCGAAGCTCATGAACTTGGGTTTGGCGCTACTGCCGGCACAACCGCCCACATTAATTCTTTTCTCGAGACCCCATATCATCAGATCGCAAAAGATTTTTCCGATGAATCAGCACGTCAGGTAGCCCTTGCAGTTCAGGACGCCATCAACCTGATCTCGACCGTGTTGGTCGCTCCCGTCACGTCGACCGTCAGGGGCCTCCCCAGCGAGGTTCCCCTTGACGTTGCCGATGGAATGAAGAGTCCGTGCGCGGTCAATCTCGACCACGTTCACGCCGT
>JANMHK010000448.1:0-4768 GCA_031375135.1 Sphingobacteriales bacterium
GCAGTCGCCTCTGCATTATCGCTGTAGATAACAATATTCAGAATGTCACCCTTTTGAATGAGCTGATCAGGGATGCGAACGTCCTGCAATTGCGCCGTATCAAGGCCCCCCTTGAAGTATGGAACGGGTTTAGAACTAAAGCATGAAGAAAACGAAAGACTTAGCAAAACAATCATGAGCATGCCGGCTTGATTATTCAGCAATTTTTGTAACCGAAAATTATACATAGAAAAAAAACTATTCATGATATGGGAAGAAGGTTCTTTTTTTCGATCTGAGCGATCATTTTATAGCCCAGTGTTTCGATCACCAGTTCTACAGTATGTTTAAGTACCCTGATCACTGTCGCTTCTTTGTCCATCAGTACACCGCCAGTGATCAACACTTTGTTATTGGGCCTCAGTTCAATGGGCTCCAGTTTCACATCCTGGTACTCGTTCAAAAATCGCCTGATGTTTGCAATTTCCTTATCTCTGACAACTGCGGGTTTCCCCTCCATATAGACATAATTCAAAACTCCGTTGACAGCACGCACTAATCCTTGATCTTCTTCCACCACTCTAACAAATACATATGACTTAAACAAAGGCTCTTCCACCACCTTGATCCTATCACTCCATTGTTTCCTGACCTTATTCAGTGGACAATAAGATTCCACACCTGCAGCTACCAGCTTTGCGTGAACCTTTTTTTCCCAGCGCGGCTTGGTATAGATCACGTACCATTTCTTTTCCTTACCCTTCATTTCCTTGATTTCTTCCAGTAATGTATACGTACAAGTTGATGATCAGACTATTACGGTTGCAACAAATATAAAGTATTAAACCAGATACCCAACCCCAAAGCGTCTGTCACCGGGGCATGGACGAAAGCTTTTTTATCTGGTGTATGCAGCCGTAAGGGTAGAAGCAACAGTTTCACAAATGAGGTGCTGCTCTTCCAAAGTAAGACTGTAAAACAAGGGGAGCCTAACCAGCCTCTCACTAAAATCAACCGCCCTGGCTAATTCCCTTCCATCGTGCCTATTCTGATAAAAAGGGGATTGATGCAGTGGTAGATAATGAAATACGCCCATGATCTTTTTTGCAGCCAGCGCCTTGATCACTTGATCGCGTTTAGCCTGACTTTCCATCAGCATGTAGAACATATGGGCATTATTAGTGGCAAACAATGGAATTTGAGGAACTAGCCCATCGCCCTCCATGGCCATGAAATAGCTAGCATACCGGTCCCATATTTCCAGCCTCTTCTGCTGAATGATATCCAAATTTTCCAGCTGGGCCCAAAGAAATGCCGCATTTATTTCTGAAGGCAAGAAAGATGAGCCCACATCAACCCATGTATATTTATCTACCTCACCCCTAAAGAACGATGCCCTATTAGTCCCTTTGTCTCTTATAATTTCCGCCCTTTCTATAAAACGCGCATCATTGATCACCAGACACCCGCCTTCCCCGCAATGGACATTTTTGGTTTCGTGAAATGAAAATGTAGATAAATGACCAATTGAACCTAACGGTTTCCCTTTATAAAACGAATCAATTGATTTTGCTGCATCTTCAACTACGTACAAGCCATATCTACTTGCAATGTCCATGATACTATCCATATCACAGGCAACACCAGCGTAGTGAACAACTACAATAGCTTTTGTTCTTGGTGTGATAAGTGCTTCAATTCCTGACGGATCAATGTTAGGATTATCCCGTCCGCTATCTGCAAATACAATTGACGCCCCTCTCAGTACAAATGCATTAGCTGTGCTCACGAAAGTGTATGACGGCATGATCACCTCATCCCCTTCCCGGATATTCAACAAAATAGCGACCATTTCCAACGCATCCGTACAGGATGTAGTGAGGAGACATTTTTTGAACCCATAACGGTCTTCCAGAAAGGTCTGACATCTTCTTGAAAACACCCCATCCCCAGAAAGCTTACCGTTCCCGGCAGCTTCCGCTATATATTCTAGTTCTTTCCCCGTAAGGTGGGGTTTGTTAAAAGGAATACTATGCATTATTCAAACCACCAATGATAAATAAAAACCTGCTGCAACTTTTTATAGCCAGAAGTCTCATAGAAACTACATCCCCCGGCATTCTCCTGTTGAGTGACAATATAAGAGTCAAAAATGTTCCTTGTGATATAATATCTCTCAACGGCGCCAAGCAATGAAGTACCAATCCCCCCCCGATGGATCTCAGCATCTACAGAGATCAGCCCCAACCAACCGCCCCCATTCTTAACAGCACAGCTCACAAATCCTTTTTGTTCATTGCTTTCTTCATAGACGAAAATCTTATCTGCTATTTTCTTGTCCAAGGAGTTTATCACCCATTCCTTAAACAATGGCTTAAAGAATGGTCTCATTCTGGCATCTGAATAAAAACGAGAAAAGGTTCCTGCCTGATACGCCAGTTGCTCAAGATCCCTGGTCATTGCACCTTCGTATTCCTTCACTTCCAGTCCAGATTCACACAGACTGGCTTGGTCAATTTTTTTATGATAAACAATTCGTGTATCGTAACATATCGCTCCCCTGTTTTCAAGTTCTTTGTCAAGTTCTTCATCCTTTGCATTTAGAAAAAGATAAAGTACGCAAGGCTTCACAAAATCTTTCAATCCATCAAGGTCCTCAATTTTGTCTATTTCTGAGGAATAAACACTAGTTTTAAAGAACGCTGAATCCCACTCAAGCTTTTTAATCATCAACGTGCTTGCTCGTTAAAAGTGAAAACAGATGCCCGTAATCCATCTTCACGATGGACTCAAAAATCATCTTTCTGTGCCTGATCAAATCTCCTGATCGAAAAATAGCGACAAACAAACTTGTGTAAATTTTTGCCATGTTTGAAGAAGTCTCTGTTCTAAACCGGCCGGCTGTTAAATCATCAAGCTTTTTAGCCAGACTTAATTTCACGATGGAATTGTTTATCTCGTTCTCGTGCAAATGGTAACTCATCCCCTTGGAATGTTTCCGCCAAACGCTCATCACATCATTTGTATATGAAGCATCCCCGTGCATACATAACATCACGGGCAATATGGAGTCCAACCTGTATGGATAATCGTAAATCCATTCCGGCATCGGATCTGGAAGAATGTGATTCCGAAAAAAAAGTGATCCTGTTCTAATAAACCATCCTTTCCGTATCACGTCCGCTAGTGTAAATACCTCTTTTTTAAACTCTGTGGTTTTAGTTTCCCCGGGAAGATCTTCATACATTTCCCGCACTCCGTGAAAACATAAAGCATACTCTTCGTGCTTTTCTAAAATATTATACTGCTTCTGCAACTTCTGCTCATCAATGAAATAATCGTCCCCATCCAGAAAGGCGATGTACTTACCTCTGCATTCATTGATCGTGTTTAACCAGTTTCTTGTACCCTCAACATTCTCTGTATTGAGCCCCGCCCTGATCAGATTGGGGTAAAGCTTTTGATACCTGCAGATGATTTCTTTAGAGTTGTCAGTCGAGTTATCATCCCCAATTACAATTTCAAAAGGAACGGAAAGTTTTTGAGCCAGCACGCTGTCCAGGGCCTGCTCGATATACTTTCCAAAATTGTAACTGAATATGCAAACGCTTATCTCCGGCTTAACAGTCATTCAAGTTTAGGTTAGTTTGAAGGCAGACTATAACACGATCCAGCTTTTTGGCTTGTACATATCCGCGCCATTCTTCCGCCAGACCTTTGGTGCTACTACCATTTTATCAGGATTACTATTCAGCCAGCCACCCCACCATCCAAAACTGCTGTTCGAGATCACTTGGTGAGCACAATGGCTCAGCAAACGAAGATCTTCATACCCCTTAGCCTGCCCGTTTACTTCCACCAATTCAAACGGCACCTGAATATCAAAATGCTTGCGGACCCACTCTGGATCATCGGTAAATACAAAATACTGAGGGTTAGTCAATTTTGCATTCATGAATGATACCGCCTGTTTGTAATATGTCAGATCTGCTACTCCTGCAAGTTCTATTGTCTTCTCATCCGTCAAATAATCCCCCCGCCTCACATGTATACCTACCGACTCCACATTATGTACCCTATCGAGCATCTTCTTATTCTCACCTTTAGCCTCATATTTGAATAAGAAATCGTTCCTGATCAATTCCTCATAATCCTGAAAATATCTCAGATCCTGCCAATAACCAGCCAGGTAAACATCATCTGGCACTGCCCACAAGTTTTCATCATATGAAAGATCCCTTTCATATACAATTCTTCGTTTGAAATAAGGCTTTATAAGGCTATCTAAATTACTGTTTCGCCGCTGCCAAAAATCAGGCTTGATGAAACTTGAAACATCTTCGTCTGAAATAAGATTCTCTTCGATGCAAAACTGATTCAACTGGTACAACCTCGGATGCTGCTCGTCCTGCTTATGCGTATGATAAAAATGCAAGTCCAGATAAAACGGCTGTTTTTTTCTTAACGATAAACTTTTTGCAAAAGCATACTGGAACAACTGATTACCGAGTCCATAATGAATTTTTACGATCAACATCTTTTTCAGTTGTACATCCTTGCCCAAACATCCTCGAGAAAAATATTCATGTTTAATTTATCCTGAAATGCCTTTTTTGCATTGGCACTGTAGAACTCATATTTTTCAAGAACATCCTCAATGGCGCGAGGAATATCTTCTACTGATTCTACCACTTCGCCTAAATCAAAGTCCCGGACCAGATCGGCAAGGCCCGGCAGATTTGATACAATGACCGGAAGTCCGAACTTGATATATTGGAATAATTTACCC
>JANMHK010000456.1:0-16310 GCA_031375135.1 Sphingobacteriales bacterium
CTGGATCCTCGCGTCACGGGCAGCTGGTGAAGGTGTGATCGAATTCGTGGATGCCAACGAGATCCATGTAAGGTATGAGCGTGACGAAGCCCAGAAGCTGGTAAGTTTTGAAGATGATCTGATCATCTACCGACTTACTAAATACATCAAGACCAACCAGGAAACCTGTATCACCCTGAAGCCTGCCGTTAAGAAGGGCCAGCGCGTGAAGAACGGAGATTTTCTGACTGAAGGTTATGCGGTGAAGAATGGTGAACTGGCACTCGGGCGTAACCTGAAAGTGGCATTCATGCCATGGAAAGGGTACAACTTCGAGGATGCCATCGTGATCAGTGAGAAAGTGGTTAAAGATGACCTGTTCACTTCCATCCATATTTCGGAATTCGAACTTGAGGTTCGTGATACGAAACTCGGTGAAGAAGAACTGACCCCGGATATTCCAAACGTTTCTGAAGAAGCAACCAAAGACCTGGATCAATACGGTATCATCCGTATCGGCGCCATGGTTAAGGAAGGCGATATCCTCATCGGTAAGATCACACCCAAAGGTGAGTCTGATCCTACCCCTGAAGAGAAACTGCTTCGCGCCATCTTCGGTGATAAAGCAGGCGATGCAAAAGATGCATCTCTGAAAGCACCAAGTGGTACAGAAGGTGTAGTGATCGGCAAGAAGTTATTCCAGCGTGCGAAGAAAGACAAGAACGCTAAAGTTCGTGAGAAAGCATCTGTGGAGAAACTCGAGAAAGTTCACGAGACCAACGAAAAAGAACTGTTAGAAATCCTGATCGTAAAGCTACAGACCCTTGTGAAGGAAAAGCCTTCTGCTGGTGTGACCAATAATTTTGGTGAAATGCTGATCGGTAAAGGCGCTAAGTTCAGTGCTAAGAATTTGACCGGTATCGATTATCAGAACGTTAACCCATTGGGTTGGACTACCGATAGCAAGATCGACGACCAGATCAATACTCTGTTGCACAACTACAATATCAAGTACAACGAAGAACTCGGACGTTATAAGCGTGAGAAATTTAATATCTCCATTGGTGATGAATTACCAGCAGGTGTATTGAAGCTCGCCAAAGTTTACCTGGCTGTTAAGCGTAAGCTGAAAGTGGGTGATAAGATGGCGGGACGTCACGGTAACAAAGGTATCGTTGCCAAGATCGTAAGGGCGGAAGACATGCCATTCCTTCCGGACGGAACTCCTGTTGACATTGTGCTGAATCCGTTGGGCGTACCTAGTCGTATGAACCTCGGTCAGATCTATGAAACCATTCTCGGATGGGCTGGTGAGAAACTGGGAATACGTTTCTCTACCCCGATCTTTGATGGTGCCACACACCAGGAGATCAAGGATCTTATCACGAAAGCAGAACTTCCAACTTCCGGTCATACTTATCTGTATGATGGTGAAACAGGAGATCGTTTCCACCAGAAGGCTACAGTGGGTATCATTTATATGATGAAGCTGCACCACATGGTTGATGATAAGATGCACGCCCGTTCAATCGGACCATACAGTCTCATTACCCAGCAGCCGCTTGGTGGTAAGGCCCAGTTCGGCGGACAACGTTTCGGTGAGATGGAGGTTTGGGCACTGGAAGCATATGGTGCTGCCAACATCCTTCAGGAATTGCTGACCATTAAATCAGATGATATTATTGGTCGTGCTAAAACCTACGAAGCGATCGTCAAGGGCGACAACGTTCCCCGCGCCGGCGTGCCAGAGTCGTTCAACGTACTCGTGCATGAATTGCGAGGACTTGGATTGGAACTTAAATTCGACAACTGACCATAAGAAAAAAGCCCCTAACGGGGCTTTTTTAATGTAATGAATGTGATGAATGTGGTTAATGTGATGAATGAATGTGAGAATGTGGTTAATGTGGAGAATGAATGTGAGAATGTGGCTGTACTACTTTAAAACATCCAGGTATTTGCCTATATAATCATCTTTCAGGCGAAGGCGGTATTGCATGATGTACCTGGGATGTTCCAGTGGAATAATTCTCCCGAAATATTTTCCTTTTACATTTATTCCCTCGAGGTATCTGGCATTTCGGATGCCCAGGCAATAGCACGTCTCCATGTCAAATCCCATCGCCCTTAATGTTTCAAGATTTGATGCTATATAAGCGATGACGCTTTTAAAGAGTACATCGCTGTCGTAGTAATTATAATTCACCTCCCTGCCGTCCTTTTTTGCAATCGTGTATCCGAGTGGGCTAACAGAGTTGATGAAGTATTTCGAATAGAACAGCTCAGGCCCGCCAAAGGCATTGATCATGTCGTAAATGAATACGGAAGATGGTTCGTGAGACGACGCTCCCTCCCAGGGGATCTTTGTAGCCTCAACAAGGCGCTTTGGATCGGTAAAGGGAATTCCAGTGGCGCCGGCGCCATGGCGCCCTGGATTGATCCCCATGATCAGTTTACGGGGCTTGTTGTCTGAATAATACTTTCTGTAAAAGATTTTACTTGCCTTCAACGCAGTTTCGCTTTCTGCATAGGGATTCATGATGCGTATGCCTTTGGGCAATTTCCCTTGGTATTGGAGTGTCCTGTTATAGGAGATGATCTTATCGGCCCAATTCATTGACCAGTGAAGTTTTGTGGTTTTGTAGAAATGCAAATACCCCGCTATTCCGGATCTGTTTCTCCCATCGCCAGTCTTCCAGACTTCCGGCAGCAAAATCAAAATCACGGATCAATGAATAATCCAGGTTCTTAAGGCTATCATTCAGGTAGAAGTAACGCCCTCCGTATTTATGTTCGAAATCCCGCATCCAAGGATAGTCTGTGGTGCATACCGGTAAGCCATTTTGGAGGTATTCAAGAAGCTTGGTGGATGTCTGCTGGTTGAACGGTTCAATGTTCGGAATATAGTTGATGGCATATTGGCTCTGTTGAAGATAGGCGCCGACCTCAGATTGTTCAACCGGGCCTTTGAATATGATGTTGGGGTGTTGTTGGTATTTTCTTTTCAGCGCATCGTAGTCCCTGCTGAGGATAAGTATTGTTTTATCTGACAGCGCCGGCTGTGTAAACCTGTCTAACAGAACTTCTATTTTTCTGCCGGGCGCTACAGAACCGGTATATATAAAATCATATTTCTTGTCAGAAGGTGCGGGACTTACCGGATTGATACCCATGTTTCGGATACCAGAAGGAACATGATCGTTAAACGGAAAACATTGCCTTACATAATCATTCAGAAATAGCCGGTAGTCGGGCTTCACATTGAACAGGGTCTTGATCTGGTTCTTTGTCCACATGAAAGGCGATAGGGAAGAAGACGCGTACTCATGTATCCTTATGGCCTTTGACCGCTTTGAAAAATCGGTTCCCATCAGGAACCATTCCACATCGAACGGGTTTCGATTTTCTTTCCACTGCAGATTGTCAAATACGGTTACAGTGATGTCATGCGTTTCGAAAAAACGACGGTAAGCCTCTATTTCGGGCACAAAACTGGCGTGCTTATGAATGAAGGCAATGGTCATCCATGAAGATAAGCAGATAATAGAAAATCTTTCACTTGCTGGTAGTCGGCCTGAATGAGCGTGCTCTTTTTTTCTTTGTGCCTGATCTTTTCCACCTGTGGCGGATAATCCAAACTTCGGCCCAGGATCTTCTCAACACTGGCCGGAAATTTTACAGGATGAGCTGTTTCCAGCACGATGCCTTTAGATCCCGGATATTGCTCCAGGTATTTTTCAAAGGCTGCATAACCTACGGCTCCATGGGGATCAAGAAGATACTGATGATCCTGGTATACTTTCTGGATCGTATGTTCTGTTTCCAGGTCAGAGATGCTGTAGCTGCTCATCATTTTTGACAGCTCCGGATGCGATTGTTGGAAGATATTCAGGATCCTCACGAAATTGCTGGGATCGCCCACGTCCATGGCATTCGACAAGGTGGCAATGGCCGTTGCGGATTTATAATCTCCGCTCAACAGATATTTAGTCACTACATCATTCGAATTGCAGGCTGCAATGAAATGTTTCACTGGCAGACCCGATTTCCACGCCATGATACCCGCGCAGATATTTCCAAAGTTTCCGCTGGGGACACAAATCACAGGAAGTTCTTTTTCCTGCCACTGCTGCAGCGCAAGGAAGTAGTACATCTGCTGCGGAAGCCATCTGGCTACATTAATGGAATTCGCCGAAGTAAGAAATAAATGTTGTGTCAGAGCCGGATCTGCAAATGCCTGCTTTACGATCTTCTGGCAGGCATCGAAATCCCCTTGAACTTCCAAGGCATGGATATTTCCGCCAAACGTAGTCAGCTGTAGTTCCTGTACCGGACTTACTTTCCCGGAAGGGTAGAGGATAACTACTTCAACGCCTTCAACACCATAAAATCCATCTGCCACGGCACCTCCGGTGTCCCCTGAAGTGGCGACTAACACAATGATCTTCTCTTTTTTCTCGCGGGAAAAATATCCAAGGCACCTGCTCATAAACCTGGCGCCCACATCTTTGAATGCAAGCGTTGGTCCGTGGTATAATTCGAGGGAATAGATGTTTTCGTTTATACGTACCAGTGGTATGTCGAACGAGAGGGTTTCCCGGATGATCTTCCTGAGTTCGTTGTCAGGTATCGCCGGATCAACATAAGGTTTCATCACCTGGAATCCAATTTCTTCTGCTGAAATTCCTCTCAGGCTTTCAATCGATGGATAGCGGTGTTGTGGAATAATACTGGGGAAATATAAACCCTTGTCGGGCGCTTGCCCAAGTATGGTTGCTTCTTTGAAATCAACGGGACCTGTCTGATTATTGAGGCTGTAATATGTCATCTGCAACTATCTTGACTCCTTCGTTATTGATGGTTGTTACGTATGTGCTGTAGGGGATGCCGGCATGATCGTAGACATCCGCCATTTCCTGTTCGACTGACCTTGCAATTTTTTCGCTGATGCTCAGCATAAAGATCGATGGTCCTGAACCTGAGATGCCACCGCCAAGGGCTCCCGCTGCCAGAGATCTTTTTTTCACCTGGTCGAATGCTGGGATCAGAATACTTCTCACGGGTTCAATGATCACATCTTCCAGTGATCTGGAGATTAGTTCGTAATCGCCATTCATGAGTCCGGCAACCAGTCCTGCTATATTTCCCCACTGCCTGATGGCGTCTTTCAGGAGGATCTGTTTTTTCAGGATCTGTCTCGCGTCAGAAGTTTTTACTTCGATCTGCGGGTGTACGATGGTGACAAAAAGCGGGGGTGGTTTGATCGGTACGATATCCAGTGGATGAATGCTGCGGATCAGGGTAACACCGCCCAGGAGGCAGGGTGCAATATTATCGGCATGCTTCACGCCCGAAGCCAGTTTCTCGCCGTTCATGGCGAACTGGACCAATTCTGTTTTTGTAAAAATATCGCCCAGCAGGATGTTTGCTGCGGCCACAGAACCTGCTGCGCTCGCTGCACTGGAGCCGATGCCACTGCCGGGTTTTATTTTTTTATCGATGGTCATTTCCAGCCCAATCGGTTCGGGCAAGGCCGCCATGAGCGACAGCAGGGAAACACCAGCTACATTTTTCAGAGGATCTTCAGGAAGACCGAAATCATCAAGGTTCCGGATCACCAAACCGGGCGTTGAGGTTTTACGCAACGTCATGATATCGCAGGGATCATTCAGGGCGAGCCCTAGCACATCGAACCCGCAGACAAGGTTTGCCACGGTACCAGGTGAAAGTATTTTTACAAAATCCATAGTAATTGACTGATTAGCTCATTGACCAATTAGCTCATTGACCAATTAGCTAATTAGATAATCAGCTAATTAGCCAATCGTTTATCCGACCGCCCTTATGATATCCGCAAACACGCCTGATGCGGTGACTTCCGCACCTGCGCCAGCTCCTTTAACCACTAAGGGTTGGTCGGCGTACCTCGGCGTATAGAATCTTACAATATTATCTTTTCCATATAGATGGAAGAAATCGTGTTGTGCACTAATATGCTGGAGGCCTACAGACGCTTTTCTATTTTCGAAGCTCGCTACAAACTTCAACTTGCAATCGTTGGCCGCCGCCTCATCGTAGAGCTTTTTAAAATGGGCTTCATGCTTAGCCAGTTCTACGTAAAAATCAGCCACCGTTCCATTCATACAAGACGCGGGCAGGAAGCTATCATTGGTGATGGCGTCCATTTCGATGACTTCGCCTGACTCCCGTGCGAGGATCATGATTTTCCGCATTACGTCGGTACCACTCAGGTCAAGCCGCGGATCGGGCTCAGTATAACCTTCGTCCTGCGCCTGTTTCACCACTTCAGAAAATTTCCGGGTGCTATCGTAGTTGTTAAATACAAAATTTAAGGTACCACTCAGCACGGCTTCGATTTTATTGATGCTGTCGCCGCTTCTGAGCAGGTCGTTCAGTGTGCCGATCACGGGAAGGCCAGCGCCTACGTTGGTTTCAAAAAGGAAACGGGTATTGAATTCCCGGGCAAGGTCTTTCAGCCTCGCGTAGTTTGAATAAACAGATGATGCCGCAATCTTATTACAAGCCACTACAGCAATACTTTTTTGCAGTACTACATCATATACTTTAGTAACGTCTTCATTGGCAGTAACGTCAACGAATACACTATTTCTAAGGTTCTTGCTGATCATGTGTTGAACGAAAGCGTTCAAGTCAGCCGGTGTTCCGTTCTCGATCGCTGCTTCCCAGTTTCCGTTCAGTCCTTCGTCCCCGATCACCATTTTACGACTGTTGATCAGTGCTACTACTTGCACCTGCAGGCGGAGCTGTTGCATCAGGAAGCTTTGTTGTTTTTGGAGCTGGGCCAACAGTCGTTTTCCTACATTGCCTGTACCTGCAATAAACAGGTTGATCTGGCGATAGGTTGTTTCGAAAAATTCTTCATGCAATACGTTCAGTGCTTTTCGCACGTCTGAGGTAGAGATGACCGCAGAGATATTTCTTTCCGAAGATCCCTGTGCGATCGCCCTTACGTTCACGCCGTTTTTCCCGATCGCGCCAAACATCTTACCACTAATACCGGGATGGCTTTTCATGTTCTCGCCAACAAGGGCGATGATGGAAAGATCTTTTTCAATCGTCACGGGATCAACTATACCCGCTGATATTTCCCTTTCAAAAGCCTGGTCAACTACTTTCACGGCCTTATCTGCCATCGACGCGTCGATAGCGACACAGATGGAATGTTCCGAAGAACTTTGGGTGATCAGGATCACGTTGATCTTCTCCATCGCGAGGGCTTCGAACAGTCTTTTTGAAAATCCTGGAATGCCCACCATTCCGCTTCCTTCGAGGCTTAGCAGGGCGATATGGTTGATGCTGGAAATGCCCCTGATTGCTTCGGAGCCATGGGGAGATTCGTTATGTATCTGTGTGCCTGCATCGGCAGGTGCAAATGTATTCTTGACCCATACAGGGATATTCCTGCTCATCACGGGCTGTATGGTTGGCGGATAAATCACTTTTGCGCCGAAATGGGAAAGCTCCATGGCTTCCTTGTAAGAGATCACGGGGATAGGCCTGGCATTCGCCACCCATCTAGGATCGGCGGTCATCATGCCGGACACATCGGTCCAAATTTCAAGGGAACTTGCGTTTGTGCCGCCTGCGATGATCGCGGCCGTATAGTCGGATCCGCCTCTTCCCAGGGTAGTGGTAATATGATTGGGGCCGGAAGCAATAAAACCTGGTAAAACAACGAGGTTATGGCCTTCTGCGGCAAGGCTGGCTATGTTGGCATAGGTAGATTTGAAATCTACGGCTGCGTTCCCGAACTGTTCGTTGGTGATGATCAGTTCCCTGGCATCTTTCCAGACACTGTTGATGTTGTCGACTGCGAAAGATGATGCAATGATGCGGGACGATATCAACTCGCCGTAGCTCATGATCCTGTCGAGCGTACGGGGAGACAATTCGCCCAGCATGAAAATGCCGTTCATGATCTCTTCCAGTTCGTTGCAATAAGTTTTGGTAAAACTCAGCACATGGCTTTGATTCTGCACGGGTACCAGTTCTTTGACGGTCTCCAGATGTCTTGTTTCAATAGCCTGTAACATCTCGCGGAAGCTTTCATCGCCTGAAGAAGCTGCTTTACCGCAGTCGATAAGCATATCGGTGGTTCCACTCATGGCTGAAACAACAAGGAACACCTTGTCTGACTTCAATGCCTGGTGAACGATCTCTTTAACTTGTTTTATGGTTGCTGCACTACCTACTGACGTGCCGCCAAATTTCATAACCAACATAAGAATGATTTACATGAAAAACTTTCTGTTATTTATAGCCGTGGCCCAATGGATTATATATGAATACTTCAACCCTGACGGGTTGTTGTGGTAATGGCAATAATGGTGGAAATGCTTGTAGCATCAACGGAGAGGGAATAATATGACTGATTTTTTACCATTATTAATTGAGTGCCGAAGATAATATATAATGATTAATAAACAAACAGATAGGTTAGAGAATTTACAACAAACACCGAATTCTTTTATAATATTCAGTAAATTACATTTCCTTTCGCACTAATATATGAGTCATTCATCTTCCGTTGCTTTAACCCAGTTCAAGAACCTGGTTGGAATCAAATTCCAGTTGTATAATAGTTTGTTTACGTCCCTGCCTTTTCATCGTATTGAGAAAACGGGGATCATGTTATCCTTATTGCTCACCAATTGTGAGGAAGGTTACAGGAAGAAAATGAGTCCGGTGCAGATCCTGGACGAGTTCTTTCAAAGGCATACTTCTTATCAGAAAGAGCAGGAACAGATCGATCTCTTGTTCAGGTTTGTACAATATGTAGAACGGCAGGTGGTCTTGTTTGACGCGTTGGAAGATGCTGCGTTTCCGGAAGTGAATGATATGTCGGGCTCAGGTACTTTGAAGCACCTGGAAAGTGAAGTGATACAACAGCGCAACGAAGAAGCGTTGAATGCTAAGCTGTCGGATTTTGGGATCAGGCTTGTACTCACTGCGCATCCCACGCAGTTTTATCCTGGTGCGGTGCTGGGCATTATTAATGATTTATCGCGTTCGGTTAGGGAGAATAATGTGAACCAGATCAACATGTATTTGCAGCAGTTGGGAAAAACGGCTTTTTTTAAAAAGCAGAAGCCCACGCCGTATGACGAAGCGATCAGTTTAGTGTGGTACCTCGAGAATGTTTTTTACAATGCTTGCGGCCGGATCATATCGTTTTTGAAAAATCAATTTTCAGCGGCTATTGATCCGGAGAAGCCGGTTATCAGGATGGGCTTTTGGCCTGGTGGCGACCGCGATGGAAATCCTTTTGTAACGGCATCGATCACACGAAAAGTGGCAGATGCTTTAAGGGGTGCCGCGTTGAAATGTTATTATATGGATGTACGCCGTTTGAGGCGCCGTTTGACTTTTGAGGGTGTGGAGAATGTGTTGCAGGAATTGGAGCGCAAATTGTACGACAATCTTTTTATTCCCGGTCATGCCGTAGATATTTCATCTGATGAGATCTTAACTACCCTTCGTAAGATTCGCGAGGTGGTGATCTATCAGCATAACAGTCTTTTTGTGCATTTGCTGGATGGGCTGATCAATAAGGTTGAAGTGTTTGGATTGTATTTTGCTTCGCTGGATATTCGGCAGGACAGTTCGATACATGGCCGCATCATGGAGCAGTTTGCAGAGGCGGGTGAACTCCCGGCAGATTATCTCTCGATGGATGAGGCAGGAAAGATGAAATGCCTCGGTACTTTATCTGCCGCTGCGGTGAATATTCCTTCAGATCCTATGCTGGTGGAAACGCTTGCCAGTATTGACTCGGTGAAGTATATCCAGCAGTTCAATGGTGAAGAGGGCTGTAATCGGTATGTCATCAGCCAGTGTAACAGTGCGCTGAACGTGATGGAGGTGCTGGCTTTATTTGTATTGGGCGGATGGAAGCGTAAGGAGATCAATATTGATGTGGTTCCTTTGTTTGAGACCATTGATGATTTGATCAGGGCTGCCGAGGTCATGAAATTGTTATACAATGATCCGGTCTATGCGGCGCATTTGAAAGCAAGGGGATCTGTGCAAACGATCATGCTTGGCTTTTCCGATGGCACCAAAGATGGTGGCTACCTGATGGCCAATTGGAGCATTTATAAGGCGAAGGTGGAACTGACCAGCATATCGAGGGAGTACGGCGTGAACGTCGTTTTCTTTGACGGTCGTGGTGGCCCTCCTGCACGTGGTGGCGGAAAAACGCACAAGTTCTATTCTTCCCTGGGTCAGAAAATATCTAATAGGGAAATTCAACTAACGATACAGGGTCAAACAGTGAGTTCGAATTTTGGCAATGTCGACGCGGCCCAGTTCAACATAGAGCAACTGCTGCACGCGGGGATATCGAATGATCTTTTTTCGGAAAAGAATATCACCCTGAATGTAGCGCAGGAAGACATCATTAATGAATTGGCCAAGGAGAGTTTGACTGTATATGTGGATTTGAAAAATCATCCTTACTTCATTGAATATCTCACGCATGTGAGTCCCCTTCGTTTTTATACCGAAACAAATATCGGCAGCAGGCCCGCGAAGAGGGGCAGCAGTGGCAGGATGACGTTGAAAGATCTTCGGGCCATACCCTTTGTGGGTTCGTGGAGCCAGCTCAAGCAAAACCTGACGGGTTATTATGGAGTGGGCAGCGCATTCAAAAAGATGGAAGAAGATGGGCGTTGGAGTGAGGTGGAAATGCTGTATCGGGAATCGCCTTTCTTCAAGACACTGATCGATAACTGTGAAATGGCAATGAAGAAATGTTTCTTCCCGCTTACCGCCTATATCTCCGATCATCCGTTATATGGCGAGATCTGGAATAAGATTCACGACGAGTTTGAACTCACCATGGGTTATGTGTTCAAGTTGACGGGCAAAAATGAATTGATGGCCGATTATCCCGTTGAGCAATTATCGATTCAGATGCGTGAACGAATTGTATTGCCGCTGACCACGATCCAGCAGTACGCCATTAGCAAAGTGCGTTCGATGGAAGAACAGCTGGTGCAGGGGCCATTGAAATCAGTGTATGAAAAACTTGCAATGAGGTGTTCTTTCGGCATCATTAATGCGGGACGGAACAGTGCTTAGGGGACAATTGGCTCATTGGCTCATGAGCTGATTGGCTGATTAATTAGGTTGTTGTCAGTTTATTCAAATGCTGGCGTGGTTAAAAAAAAGCACCCCTCCTGGAAAGGAAGGGTGGATTGTTTATGACCCAACTTTGACTGCTTGTCAAAACTTGTAAATTGCTGCTAATAGTGCGCTCACATTTCCCGACTTAGAACCACCGTCTTTGTCGTAGAACGAATCTTTGCTTGACGATTCGAACCTGAGTTCAGGGATAAAGGTCATTGGACCTGCCTTGAAGTTCATGGAAATGGTATTGGCGAATATGGCGCCGCCCTGTGGAGCCAGTGCCATGGCAATCAGTTGATCTTTATCACTCAAATATTCACTTCTCAACGTGATGCCAAATTTGTCAGTAGGATCCAGGTTCAGGTAAACTGCTGATCCCCACCAGCTCTTGGCATCAGCTTTCGCTGCCAGGCCTGCTTTTGATTTGTCTTTTATCCCTACTACCGTGCCGTTATAACCAAGGCTGAATTTGTCCGACAGTTTAGCAGTTGCCACCAGGTCGAACTGGTTGTACATGCCGGAGTCAGCTTTTTGTCCGCCTACATAGTTTAGGTAGAACTTCACATTGTCTGATGCTGCGAGGCTGTACTGGGCCAGGAGGAACTTTTTAGCTCCTGTTGGTGACATCTTATAATCCGTTTGATTGGCAATACCCAACATGAATCCACTTTTACCGGCAGTAGCTTCTGCTTTAATACCTGTGTGGAAGAACGGACCCCATGAGAACATGTACGACATGCTGTAGTTTCTGTTAGCGGGGGCGTCAACCAACTCATAACCTACGTGTGTGGACCATGAACCCATGGTTAATTTGAGCCAGTCTTTAGGTGAGTAGGTAACATAAAGTTGTTTGATGGCCTGTGTAACCCCCTGATCATTGTAGGCAAATTCCTGTGCACGTTTGCCGAAACCGAGATCGGCAACAAATCCAACCTTACCGATGGTATGTTCGAGTTTCACGGAAGCCATGCCGAGTTCAAAGGAATTATGGCTATTGGTGAAGCTGGTCCTGTTATTGGCTGAGTTCTGGCTGAAATCGTAACGGAAGTAAGCGTCTACAAATCCTGAGATCGTTGTTGGCTTTGGTTCTTCTTTTGCGGGCGCGTCCTGGGCAAAAATTGGACTCATAGCTGCCATGATTGCGGCAGTTACAAAAATTCTTTTTATCATTGTAATGCTTTTTTGTCTTAAGAAAGGGGTACAGTGAAGAGAACGTTTTAGTCGATGATTTCTTCAACTGTGCCCTTTTCGTTTGAGGGGTTATTTTCTAATAATTTCTTGTTATTCAGTCGAGGATCTCTTCAACGGTACCTTTTTCTATTTTGATCGCAGTTTCCTTTCCACCTTTCTTATGGAGGATCAAAGTGCCTTGCACATATGATTCATTGTGCTGAGATGCATCAAGACCAACCTCTTCTTCTTCAGATGATACGCGGATCGGCTGAATGAAGTTGATCAGTTTGAAGATCAGGAATGAAACCGTGAAGCTATAGACTACCGCAATTCCCATTGCTTTCAGCTGGGTGAAGAAGAAATCGGCATTGCCATAGAACAAGCCATCGTTACCGGCGCTGTTTACTGCTTTGGTAGCGAAAATACCTGTCATGATCATACCAACCATACCACCTAAACCATGGCAGGGGAATACATCGAGGGTATCGTCCAATTTAGATTTTTGCTTGTAGTATACAGCCACATTAGAGATGATGGCAGCAACCACACCGATGAAAATACTTTGAGGTATAGCTACGAAACCTGCGGCTGGAGTGATAGCAACAAGACCAACCACCGCACCGATACAGAATCCGAGTACAGAAGGCTTCTTACCACGGAGTACGTCGAAGAACATCCATGAAAGTCCTGCTGCAGCTGCGGCAGTGTTTGTGGTAGCAAAAGCAGAAACAGCGAGCGCATTTGCACCAAGTGCAGAACCTGCGTTGAAACCGAACCAACCAAACCAGAGCAGACCGGTGCCGATCAATACATAGGGAATGTTAGCTGGCGGGACTTCTTCCTGATCGATATGTGTCTTTCTGCGTTTCAGAACCAGGGCCCCTGCGAGTGCAGCACAACCAGCAGAAATGTGTACCACGGTACCGCCTGCAAAGTCAAGTGCTCCCCATTTGAACAGGAAACCATCCGGATGCCAGCTCCAGTGTGCCAATGGCGCATATACGAAAATGCTGAAAAGGACGATGAACAGGATATAAGAAGTGAAACGTATCCTTTCAGCCACGGCGCCAACCACAAGACCTGGGGTGATGATGGCGAACATCAGCTGAAACAGTGAAAATAGGGTTTTAGGAATCGTGGGGGCCAGGCTCCAGGGTTCTCCTGAACTGACACCTTTGAAGAAAAGGTGAGTGGTAGGATCGCCGATAAAGCCTCCGATAGAATCTCCAAAACAGAGACTGTAACCAACGGTTACCCAGATGATACTAACAACACCAGCAGCAACTACTGATTTGATCATGGTTGAAATAACGTTCTTGCGGTGGACCATGCCGCCGTAGAAAAATGCAAGGCCGGGTGTCATCAGGAATACCAGGGCGGTAGCAACGATAATCCAGCCAATATCGGCCGAATTGTACTTGGTTCCACCATCGTCGAAATTAGGGAGTGCTGGGACGAAAATCGCAGCAATGGCAATGGTGGCTAGTACTACAAAAGGGAGGGCTTCCTTTAATCCAATTTTCTTCATAATATGTGCTTTTGTTGGGTAAAATCGTTTTGGTACACAATATTAATGCAAAACTTCAAAGGAAGTAACCCGCTTTGTTAGTAATTATAAACATAGAAAATAATTTAATATGATTGCTATTTGAGCAGGATGGCAAGGCAAATTACTGATAGGCAACGCTTTATGAAATAATTTGGATTCAATTTAAGAGTTATCTAAAAAATAAATATGTGATTTTAAAACAAATAGAATAAAAATTAATATGTAATATCTGAAAACGGTGCCTTTATGGCCTTCTAAACTCCCTTTTATTCATGCAAAAAGCCTCCGACTGGAGGCTTTTACTTTCTTTAATTGGTTTTTCTTTAATTATTTGACCAATTCCAGCATACTCCTGTCTTTCGATTCAAGCCTTGAGTACCCGGACAGATATTCATCTACATTTTTAGCGCATTCACGGCCTTCACTGATGGCCCAGACTACCAGGGACTGACCCCTTCGCATGTCTCCGCAACTGAAGATCTTGGTGATATTGGTATGATAATTATTTTCAGAAGCTTTGACATTGCCGCGTTCGTCCAGTTCTACATCCAATTCCCCGATCATCCCTGTTTGTTCCGGATGCAGGAATCCCATGGCCATCAAAGCGATTTCACATGGAATCTCTCTTTCCGAACCTTCCACTTCTACAAAACTGGCAGGTTTTCCTTCTTCCGTGAACTTCCACTCCAGGTCTGAAATCTTCAACGCTTTCAGATTGCCCTGATCATCTCCGATAAATGCTTTGGTAGTAATCGCCCACATCCTGTCACAACCTTCTTCATGTGAAGTGGAGGTTTTCAGCGTCATGGGATAAGTTGGCCATGGCATATGACTGACCCTTGACTCAGGAGGCTTTGGCAAAAGTTCAAACTGCGTGATGGATACCGCACCATGGCGGTTGGAGGTTCCAACACAATCGCTTCCGGTATCACCGCCGCCGATCACCACAACATGCTTACCAGTCGCCTTGAGTTCATCACTCAGGATATTGCTTTCAATTTGCGCATGTTGAAAGGGATCGATACCCGCTACTCTTTTATTTTGTTGCTTTAAGAAATGCATGGCAGGATAAATGCCTTTCAATTCACGACCAGGGATCGGAAGATCCCGTGATACCGTAGAACCACCGGCCAATACAATGGCATTGAACTCCCGGAGCAGATCATTGATACTAACGTTTACGCCTACGTTAGCATGACATTTAAAAACGATGCCTTCTTCTTCGAGGATGGCGATCCTTCTGTCGATCACCCATTTTTCAAGTTTAAAATCGGGTATGCCATACCGTAAGAGTCCGCCTGGTTTGTCGTCCCGCTCGAATACTGTCACCAAATGCCCTGCGTGGTTCAACTGTGCTGCAGCGGCCAGTCCTGCTGGACCCGAGCCTACAACCGCAACTTTTTTACCGGTTCTCACATTGGGCTTTCTGGCCTTCACGTATCCTTTATCAAACGCGATCTCAATGATGTGTTTTTCAATTTCTTCTATGGTGATCGCAGGTTGGTTGATGCCCAACACACAAGCAGATTCACATGGAGCGGGGCAGATCCTGCCCGTAAACTCAGGGAAGTTATTGGTAGAGCTCAGGATCTCGTATGCTTCCTGCCAGTTCTTTTTGTAGACAGCATGGTTGAATTCGGGAATGATATTTCCGAGAGGGCATCCATTATGACAAAAAGGGACGCCGCAATCCATACATCTGGAGGCCTGCTGATTCAGTTTTTCGTCGGTATAACGCTGAATGAATTCGTTATAATTATTCAGCCTTTCTTCCACCGGGAGTTTGGAGGGAAGTTCCCTCGTGAACTCCATGAAACCCGTTGGTTTTCCCATATTAATTCAGATAACGTTGGTCAATAATTTATTAATGGTCGCTTAGGCTTTTCCTACACTGCTCATCACACCCTTGGCTTGTAAAGCTTTTTTAAAGTCTTTCGGAAATACCTTAATGAAATGTTTGAGTTGGTTCTCGAAGTCGGCCAGAATGAACTGCGCCACACTACTGCCGGTGTATTTGAAATGTTCGCTGATCATATCTTTCAACTCTACGGCACTCTCCCCATCAACAGGATCAAGGTCTACCATTTCTTTATTGCAATTTCCGGGGAACACACCTTTAACGTCGTACACATAAGCGATACCGCCACTCATACCCGCCGCGAAATTTCTACCTGTTTCACCAAGGATCACTGCTTTTCCACCGGTCATGTATTCGCAGCCATGGTCACCTACGCCTTCTACTACAGCCTGTACGCCGGAGTTACGGACGCAGAATCTTTCGCCTGCTTTACCACGGATATACGCTTTGCCCGAAGTGGCGCCATAAAAGGCAACGTTGCCAATGATAATATTCATTTCCGGAACAAACGTGGCCTTTGCGTCAGGGTAAATGATGAGTTTGGCACCACTCAGTCCTTTGCCAAAATAATCGTTGGCA
>JANMHK010000482.1:0-3866 GCA_031375135.1 Sphingobacteriales bacterium
CGCCCTGTTCATCACGGTGCCGCCATTCGACGGCGAAGTGAAATAAAGGAACTTATCATTCTTGCCCCATTTCATGGCCAGTTTGGAACGATCGTGGGGGATTTGAAAAGGTTTTGATCCGGGCTGCAACATTTGCACTTCGATGGTTGGAAAGCTGACGAAGCTGGTTTGGCCATTCAGGTATGCGATCCATTTTTTTGTAGGCGATAGGGACGCGTTTGCAAAGCGCCTGTCTTTTTCACCAACGAACCGTTGCAAGGAAGTTCCATCGGTATTGACTGTCCAGATTTCAGCTGCCAACGACCGGTCCGGAAGCTGGGTGGAATCCATATTTGCTTCAAACAGGATCCTTTTGTTATCGAGGAACGAGGGGTTGGTGATCAGGTAGAACCCCGGGGTTACGGGAATAGCTTTACTGCCGGGAACTGTGCTGATTACAAAAATTTGTGAGACAGGATAATCTGCGCTGGTGGTTGTTTCGAGGTGGAAGTTGAGTTTGTTGATCACCTTCGCTTTTCTGTCGGCTTCATTTTTAGCCAGGTAGGCCCGCACTTCTGCCATGGTACCGTCAGGATTGGGCTTGATGTTTTGATTCAATAAGAACTGATTCGTCAGGCCCGGCTTTTCAAGCGGGTAGGGCGGAAGAGCACCCCTGCGGTTGAGGCTGGTATCGTTCAGAAAATCTTTCAGGGAATAAGAACTGGTGTAGGCAATGCTACTGCCATCAGGGCTCCAGACAGGCCCTGCAGCGCCTTGTTTTGTGCGCGTCAGCAAAACGGGTTCACCACCATCTAAAGAAAGCAGGAACACCTGCGGGACGCCTTCATAGGCCCTGACAAAGGCAAGGGTTTTTCCATCGGGACTCCAGGCAGGCTGAACGGCAGATTCTTTGGAGTTTGTGATTTGTCGTGCTGCTTCCGAAGCGTCGGCAGGGGCAAGCCAAATTTGCGAGAGATAATTATACTCATCGGGATTGTTTTCATCCTGCAGGTTCGTGGTGACCACGAATGCAACTTTTTTGCCATCGTTTGACAGGGAAACTGTGCCTATGGTTTTGATGTTTAACAGATCGGTCAATTTAATCAGTTCATCCTGTGCGAAGGAGGCTATAGAGAGAAACAGGAAGAATGAGATTGGAGCAATGGATTTTATCATCAACGTAAAAATTAAATGTGGGGGAGTCGAATGTAAGATATTCTCATTAATGAAAGATCCTGATGCCGGAGCGAAATCCTATGTCTTTCAGTAGTATCTTCCTGAATCAATTCCTTCAGTATGAAAATTAG
Source organism: Sphingobacteriales bacterium (assembly GCA_031375135.1). Lineage (GTDB taxonomy): Bacteria > Bacteroidota > Bacteroidia > Chitinophagales > Chitinophagaceae > Pollutibacter. The sequence goes on from JANMHK010000482.1 coordinate 1,287, forward strand.
CAGACTGCTGTTTTTGCTTTTGCTGTTATCCGTTCAAACCATTGGCCAGGAGCTCAGTTATTATCTTCCTAAAAATCTAAGTTACGATCCGCGCATTCCCACCCCGGCTTCTGTTATTGGGCATGAAGTAGGGGAATGGCATGTCACGCACGACAGGCTGGTGAGTTATATGAAGGCGGTGGATGATGCGTCCGACAGGGTAGTGTTGCAGCCCCTTGGATTAACTAACGAAGGGCGGCAGCAGTTGGTGCTGATCATCACTTCGCCTGAGAATCATAAACGACTTGAATCGATCCGGCAGCAGCATGTACAGTTGACCGAGTCGGCGAAATCGGGGGCATTGAATATTGAAACGATGCCGGTGGTGGTGTGGATGGGGCATAGTATCCATGGTAATGAAAGCAGTGGTGCGAATGCCTCCCTGTTGTCTGTTTATTATTTAGCAGCTGGGCAGGGAAAAGATATGGAACAGCTCTTGTCAAACACCGTGATATTGCTTGATCCTTCTTTCAATCCTGACGGCCTGAACCGCTTTGCCACCTGGGTTAATATGCATAAAAGTGAAACCGCTGTTACTGATCCTGCTGCGAGGGAGTTCAATGAAGTTTGGCCGGGCGGAAGGTTCAATCATTACTGGTTCGACCTGAACAGGGATTGGTTACCGGCGCAACATAAAGAGAGTCAGAACAGGTTGGCGATATTCCATCAGTGGAAGCCCAATGTGCTGACCGACCATCATGAGATGGGATCGAATGCCAGTTTCTTTTTTCAACCGGGAGTACCCTCGAGGGTGAATCCGAATACACCTTTGAAGAATCAGGAATTAACCGGTGCGATCGCCAATTACCATGCAAAGTATTTAGACAGCATCGGTTCGATGTATTTTACTAAAGAAGGGTATGATGATTTCTATTATGGAAAAGGATCAACCTATCCCGATATCAATGGAAGCATTGGTATCCTGTTTGAACAAGCCAGTAGCAGGGGGCATCTGCAGGAAACGGAGAATGGGTTGTTGAGTTTTCCATTTACGATTCGCAATCAATTCAATACGGGTCTGTCTACCCTTGCTGCGGCTAATGGATTAAGAAAGGAACTGCTCAGTTTTCAGCGTGATTTTTTTAAAGATGTAAGTAAAGAAGCTGCTGCATTTCCCATCAAAGCCTATGTGATCGGTGATGAAAATGACAAAGCCAAAACGAATATTTTTATCCAGATGCTGCTCAGGCATGAGGTGGAAATTTTTGAACTCAGGCAGGAGTATAATGTGGACGGGAAGAATTTTAAACCTGGCACTGCTTATGTGATACCAACGGATCAGAAACAGTTCAAGATCATTAAAACAGTATTTGAGAAGACATTTGATTATAAGGATAGTCTTTTTTATGATGTCACGTCATGGACCATGCCGCTTGCATTTGGACTTCCATACGCTGAAGTGAAAACAACGGGATCCCTTGCCGGGATGCGCCTGACGAAAATGCCAGCCATGGCGGGTAAAGAAAATCTGGTGGCTGATGCCTATGCCTATGCGTTTAAATGGAATGAATTCTATACTCCCAAATTACTGTATCGGTTGCAGTCAAAAGGTATTATTGCAAAAGTAGCCACTAAGCCATTTAAGAGCCTGGCAAATGGCAAAGAAGAAAGTTTTGGTTACGGTTCCATTGTGGTGCATGCAGGCATGCAAAGTTTGCAAGGTAGTTCCTTGTCGAAACTGATTGATGAATGTGCCCGTCAAACAGGCGTTGATGTTTATGCATTGTCCTCCGGCCTGTCGAGGGGTGGGGTAGACCTTGGTAGCAGCAGTTTTGTGGTGTTGAAAAAACCTGAAGTGATGATGTTTGGCGGAGTTGGGACCAGTGCTACAGATGTGGGTGAGATCTGGCACATGCTGGACACCAGATTTAATGTGCCGGTGAGTATTGTTGATGTGGAGCGGTTCGCAACGGTGAATGTGAATCGATATAATGTGATCATTATGCCTTCCGGCACGTATAGTAATTTAACGAGTTCAGGTCAGGCTAAATTGAGGAATTGGGTAGCGGCTGGCGGGACCCTGATGGCTACGGAAGATGCGACAAAGTATTTGGCCGATATCGGGATGACACGGAGTACGTTCAAAGGCGGTGATGATAAGAAAGACAGCACACAACAGCTACCCTATTATTTGCGTATGGATGAAACGCGTGCAAAAGATATGGCAGGGTCTTTATTTGAAGCAAGAATGGACCTTACCCATCCGCTGGGTTATGGCTATTCAAATGCTCTGGTAACGATGTTCAAATCGAATACCTTGTTTATGGATAAACATAACGGTGCCTATGATACGCCCGTTATGTATACCGATGATCCGCTTCAAAGCGGGTATCTGTACAGGGGCTATAAAAACGTTGTGAAAAACACAGCTGCGATCAATATTGATGGAATTGGAAGCGGCAGGGTTATTTCGATGGTGGATAATTTAACCTTCCGCGCATTCTGGTTGGGGACGTCGAAAATGTTCATGAACGGAATATTTTTTGGGAGTCTGATCCGGCCGTAACCAATTAGCGGATTTGCGGATTGACGGATTGGCGG
>JANMHK010000047.1:0-6191 GCA_031375135.1 Sphingobacteriales bacterium
GTTAAGCCCGAAATACTTAACAAATTTAGCTGCTCACCCAAATCTACGACCGATTTCGCCGTGCAAGCAGCAGGCCGGTATCCTTACCCGCTGATCGAAGCCCTGGACGGGCAATTGATCACTCATAAATCAGATCAACAGCCGCTGTTGTTAAACGGCTATTACGTTCCGGATCTTGCAAATGATATTCTGAAGCTGGTGGTGGTCAATCGCTATCATGATGCACGGGTATCTGTCGCCTTCATTAAGAACACGGGTATCCAACATGGAGCCATTGCTTCTTCTGTTGCGCATGACTCCCATAACATTGTAGCAGTTGGGACAGATGATGAGCAGATCGCCGAAGCGGTAAATATGATCATTCGGCACAAAGGAGGAATTTCAATAGCCTCCGGGGATGTCAACATGATCCTGCCGCTGCCTATTGCGGGACTAATGAGTGAGACAGATGGATACGATGTGGCAACACAATACTCAGCCATTGATAAAGCAGCGAAAGACGCAGGTTCCACCCTCCGCTCGCCATTCATGACTTTATCATTTATGGCGCTGCTGGTGATCCCGCATCTTAAGCTGAGCGACAAAGGACTGTTCGACGGTGATTCGTTTAGCATCTATTCGTAACCGTCAGTCAACTGCCTTATTGTCTTTATTAATATTCATGATCTTGTCACCTTTCATTACCCGGGCTATTCCATTCTCAAAATTTTCAGCCATGGTATATTGATAACCGATCACTATGGTGGCATGCTTGTCGATATAGCCCCACTGGCCTTTCTTATTGGATACTGCAGCAAGCCCTTCCCTGAATCCCCTGGCCGCATCAAATTGCGGCCTGATCACAAAGCTTCCGCTTACATCAATATAACCCCAACCATCTTTGGTTGATACTGCAGCAAGCCCCTCATGAAAACAAAGTGCATCCAAAAAACTCAACGGGATCACCGTCTTGCCCATACTGTCTACATATTGCCATAAACTTCCTTTTCTCATCGGTGCATATCCTTCATTGAATGCGATAGCTTCATCATATTCCATGGGCACTACCAGCTTACCCTCTACATTCACAAATCCATATTTACCATTTTTCTTAACCAGAGACAGACCATTGGAAGGATTATCCACGAAATCATAATCCTTGGCCCATTTTTGCCCGAATGCCGGCATCATCAATGGGATCATGAGGAATACTAATAGCTTTTTCATAACTGAAGTTTTATGGTGAGCAAGATGATTCACCATTCAAGGTACCAGCCCTTATGGTCTGAAACAATGACATTCAACAGTAAAATAATTGATCTAAAAGGGGTCAGGCGGGGCCAGGCGAGGTCAGGCGTTGTCCAACACGGAGACCGTGCGGCTATAAATTCTGTCCACGGAGGCCTGATCCTTTCCGATGCATACAACGCCCAGTTTACCAAACTGTGAAAGTGCCCCAATGAGGTGAAACATTACGCCTTCCTGTGATGCAGAATCGTAGTGCAGATCGTTGCAAATAGCAATTTCTATCAGGTCATGTGGAGTTAGGCCGCGGTATCTTTCACTTTTTAGATTATCCGTGGTATAATAGCAACGGGTTTGGGCATTTGGCATTTTATAAACGCCGTTTTCGGCATCATATTCCCCATCTGTGAGAAACTGCAACATGAGATAGGGATGGGTAGTCCCGCCTTTCCTGAGGTTGATCTCGATGGCGTAATGTTTCCAGCCTTCTGCATGCTTAACAGAAAGAAAATCGATGGAAAATCTTCCCAATACACCCTGATCCCTTAACCTGGAAGCCAATATATGGCCCATCCTTCCAATTTCAATACCATAACAAGGATCAGCGGGAAACCGTGCGCCCAGAAACACCTGCTCTGACTCACCGCCCAGGGCCTGATCATGTGTTGAAATAATCTCCACCTTCCCCAGCGGATTGATTCTGCATTGCACGGAAGGTGAGGTCTTCACATTGCCTTCAATAAATTCTTCCACGATGCCTTTCATGGATTTGAACTTGGTCATGAATTCTTCATACTTAAGATCATCCGCTACGCACCTTATAGTATGGATAGACGAAGTGATCCAGCTTTTCAGGTTGCCGGAAACGGGGGTTTGCTGATAGGAAAACAAGGCATTCCCTTCTCCACTGAACCCATCATCCATTTTAATGACAGCTTTTTTCAAATTCGGATTCCTTATCTTCAAATCAGTCAGCGCATCTATAATATCCTGTTCATCACGGATATTCTCTATCCCATCGGGAAGGGGAATTCCGCATTCCTTAAACAACTCGCGGCTCTTACTTTTAGTACCCAGGTAATAGAGTGAAGGATCGCACCCGTAAATGGGAATACCAAGTTTAACTGACAGGGTTCTTTCATGGGCTGTAACATTAAAACAGGCAAGGTGGGCCATATGCCCATCCGGAATACTTCTTTTGATTCTTTCCATGAGTCTTGGCCGTTCCAGTATCTTCTCCGTCAGTGAGCGCGAGGAAGAGTCATAGGCACTTAGTAAGGTGAGTCGCTGGCGGGCATGGTATCCTGTTATACCTGGGAGCAAGTGCAAATAATAATCAATGATCACCGGGTCTACAGGCACACTGGTGACGAATATGAGATGGGTCCTGGGCATTCTCAACAACAGCATCATGCATAACATGCGTTCCTCATAAAAAACATGGCCCTTGATCTTGGACAGGATATCCTGGTCGAGTGTAAGACTGGGTATGACCACCACTGTTTTCGCAATGTGGTTGTGTGGGAACACCGCCTCAAACTGTGGCGCAAAGTTTTCCTGTAACCGTTTGAAAACGGCAAGCTCTTCCGGAGTGCCCGGCCCAAATAAAAAATCGTTAGCGTTGGTCATCAATTTGCCCGGTGTAGTTTAATCCCCATCTTCCTAAAGTTAGGCGGATTATGGCAATTGAGAGAATGACAGAAATCATCAACTGGTGATCCAAAGGGCGCCGCCCACACTGTCGCGCGATGCACCGGTTACCGACGCCAGCGCCGTCACATCCTCCCGCCATCTTAATATGCCCAACAACCCCATAATCATGGCCTCTTTATAATTGACTAGGTTATCATCAGGTTTTTCTACTATCACCCTGCGCGGTTCCAGTTCATCGCGAAGGCAACGCATCAGGTAATCATTGAAGGCCCCACCACCCGTGACCATGAGTGCGGGGGCTGAACTGGCCATATCGGTGAGGTGATGTTCCACTGATTGAGCGATCTGTAAAGCAATATGTTTTGTATAGGTATGTAGCAAATCCTTGATGGGCAAACCCGTGTTCATCAGCATGGGAAAGATGACGTCTGTGCCCAGATCATTGGCCAATGATTTTGGAAAGGGCTGACGGTAATAGGGCAGTTCGTTCAAAGTATTCAGCAGGTCAGTGTGCAAAGAACCTGAGGCTGCTAAACTACCTCCCGGATCGTACTGCAGTCCTTCCCGGGCCGCCAACATGTTCAGTACGCGGTTCGCCGGGCATACGTCGTAGGCCAGGTATTTGTCTCCATTGACGGAAAGATTGGCAATCCCGCCCAGGTTGAGAAAAAACGGCGTATCCTTCCAAAGCAGACGTTCTCCAAGCGGAACGATGGGAGCACCCTGGCCCCCGAGGGCAACATCTACCGCCCGAAGATCAGTGACCACTGGCAGGCCGCTTTCAACAGCAATAGCGGAGCCATCACCCAGTTGGGCGGTCATGTTTGGGGGCAGGTGAAAACTGGTATGGCCGTGGGAAGAGATCAGCGATACCTTGTATTGGAGTTCATATTTGTGAATAAACCGATTCACCTCTTTACCGATATAATGGCCGTACTCGCTGTGCAGCAGCATATATTCCCGAGCTGAAAGGTGGATCGCTGTTTTCAATTTCTCGATCATGGCATCACTGTAAGGGAAACATTCCGAAGCAAGGATCTCATAGCTCCATTTACCGGAATTCTCTTCAAACTGAACAAATGCCAGATCGAGCCCGTCGAGCGAACTTCCGCTCATGACGCCAATCACTTTGTATACCATGTCTATTATTTTGGGTTTCCCTTATCTTCGTGCGAGTCCGAAATTAGATAATTCTTATGGTCATCAATCTTAGCGAAAAAAATTCTGTCATCAGTAACTGGATCAGCGAGATCAGGGATACATCCATTCAGTCAGATCGTATGCGTTTCAGGCGCAATCTGGAAAGGATCGGCGAAGTTGCTGCCTATGAGATCAGCAAGAATATGGAATATGTAGACCGGGAAGTTCAAACACCCCTGGGAATTTCGGTATGCAAAGTATTGGCCGAACAACCGGTACTCGCAACTATTTTACGCGCAGGTATGCCCTTACATAACGGCATGTTGAATTATTTCGACGGCGCAGATAATGCCTTCATTTCTGCATATCGAAAACATCACCGCGATGGTTCATTTGAAATTAGCCTCGAGTATATTTCCTGCCCTGATCTGACCAACCGTGTACTGATCATCTGCGACCCTATGTTGGCAACCGGCTCATCGCTGGTTAAGACCATACATTTCCTTAAAGATGAAGGACTTCCAAAAACCATTCACGTGGTATGTGCTATTGCCTGTACCGTTGGTATAGAATATGTCCGACGCGAACAACCCAATGTTACCATCTGGTGTGGGGATATTGACGATGAACTTACCGCTAAGGGATATATCGTACCAGGTCTCGGCGATGCCGGTGATTTGGCATTTGGCACTAAACAACAATCCTGATAATTAAAAAATAATTGTACTTTGTTCATTCGAATAAACTGAATGAAGAGGATTTTTTTTACCCTGTTAAGCTGCTGTTGTTTCACCCTTGTGCAGGCTCAGGATCCGCATTTCTCCCAGTTTTATGCCTCTCCTTTATCGCTGAACCCCGCTCTGACAGGCAGGTTTGACGGAACTTTCAGGCTGGCAGCCAATTATCGGAATCAATGGCCCACCATCAATAATGCATTTACTACAGCTACAGGATCCATCGATTTTCCCGTCATGACCAACAGGCTGCCCGAATTCGACACCTGGGGCGTTGGTATCATGGGACTGAGCGATCAAAGCGGAAATAAAATCCTGAACAACAATTATATAGGTATTTCAACGGCTTACAGCAAGGGCCTGGACGAGAATGGTTTCCACCAACTAGCCGTTGGCTTCCAGGGCGTTTATTCTAATAAAAGGCTGGACGTTTCCCTGGCTGATTTTGAAGACGAGCTCACTTCATTTGGTTTTACTGGCGTGACTTCCGAAATATTTAATAACCAGAATATAGTGGTCAATTATTTCGATATCAATGCCGGTATTCTATACACAGGTACCACCAACGGTTACAACAACTTCTATTTGGGAGCTTCATTATACCATATCAACCGGGCCAAAGAAAGTTTTGTTGGCGGGAACTATTTTGTGCAGCCCAGAACTACCATACACGGAGGTGGTTACACGCCTATTGGTAGTAATAAAACCCTTCACGCAAGCTTTATTCATCAACGTCAGGCCGGTGCTTCAGAAACGGTTTTAGGCGGCGCCATGTCATTGAATTTAAATGGCGAAGAAGAAAGACCAACCGAAGTCTACGCCGGTCTTTGGTATCGACTTAACGATGCTGTGATTCCCTATATAGGGATTGAAATACAGAACCTGCGCGTGGGCTTCACGTACGACGTCAACACATCTCAATTACGAACAGCTTCAAATACCCGTGGAGGTGCCGAGATTTCTCTCATTTACATTAACAAACCAGGCGATCCCCTGCTCAAGAAAAATAACTGCCCTAAGTTTTAGGATTTACGAATTGGCGGATTGTCGAATTTTCGAATTAAAGGTCAATCCGTCAATTCGGTAATTCGTCAATTCGATAATGCGCCAATTGTCATGATACGCGGAAGGATAAAATAACAGAATAGCACGATCAGCAGAATCGAGATCAGATTCATGATCAGGCCGGCTTTCATCATGTCTTTCATCCTGATCTGCCCACTGGCGAACACAATCGCATTGGGGGGTGTTCCCATCGGCATCATGGATGCACAGCTCGCGGCAAGGGTCATCGCGACACCCAGCACAAGGGGATTGAATCCGGCTTCTGTAGCAATGCTGGTCACGATAGGTGCAAAAACAATGACCTGCGCAATATTGCTCATCACTTCGCTGATAAAAATAGACACGGTAGTGACCACCAGCAATAACAACAAAAGG
>JANMHK010000036.1:0-12427 GCA_031375135.1 Sphingobacteriales bacterium
CCGCCAACTGCCGGAATCGGATTTGGTATTGACAGGATCTGCATGATGCTCACCAATTCTCCCAGTATCCAGGACGTACTGCTGTTCCCAATGATGAAACCCGAAGCGGGAGACATGTGAATTGGCTAATTAGCTAATTGGCTGATTGACTGATTTCTTTTAGAAAATCTGCGATGGAACTGCAGAACAGAACCGGCTGGTCATATTGAATAAAATGACCAGAGTCTGTAAGAATGATCATCTTGGACCCGTTTACTTTCTTATGAAATCTTTTCAGAGTCTGCTGCCTCACTTCATCAAATTCACCCGCAATAAATAGGACTGGAAAGTTGAGCTTCTTCAAATCATTTATCCTGTTATAAGGCTTCAATGTGCCCGTAGCGGAAAATTCTGTAGGGCCCCACATATACAGATACAGTTCGTCATTACCCTGGTGAACCCTCTTGCAATCGTCCCACTTTGTTGATGGTTTTCTAATATAATGACGGGCATAAAATAATTCGGTGGCTTTCTTATACTCAGCACCATCATATACTCGCAGCGCTTCATACTTTCTTATGGTGTCCTTCACGGGCTTTGGCATGTCCGACAAAAGGGCCTTTGCGTCTTTCATCCATATATCAGTGCTAATCAAGGGACTTGCAAATATGGCCGATTGAACACCGGCTGGATTTTTTGACAGGTAATCAATCAGAACCGTACCACCCCATGACTGCCCCATAAGAACGATTTCGCTGAGATGAAGTGCTTTTCGAATACTGTCGATCTCATTGGCAAATCGCTCAGGTCGCCATAGCGTTGTATCTGTCGGGTGATCAGATAATCCGCAGCCCAGCTGGTCATAAAAGATCATTGGGCGCTGATCGGAAATCAAACTATACGCATCAATAATCGGACAATGCGTACTGCCAGGACCTCCATGAATATATAACAGGGGTGTTCCTGCTCCTGTTCCAATGATCTTATACCAGACCTTTCCTCCTTCCACCTGCACATATCCTTCGCGCGGGGATAATGATTGGCCGATGGAAACAGCACCCATCAAAATAAACAATAAACAAAGGCTGAATTTCATCTTTAATGTATTAAGTATTTTATTGCAACCTTAATCCCGGTAATTCAACGCAGGAGGCCTGTCGCCCAATAATGCCTTGTATTGGTACCCCGCTTTCTTCTTTTCCAGTTCCTTTTTTGCAGCGATGATCAGTGCCGGATTGTGCAGTAATTCAATGCCCATGTTGCTTAACGACTTTGCCGCAACCATCATTCCTTTAACACCAATATCCATTCCGCCGCAGGCCACTGCCTGCCAGCTGTGAGCGGCCGTTCCAGGTATCCATGTTGCTGCACGAACACCTACTGTTGGCACATTATAACTCACATCGCCTACATCTGAAGATCCGGGCGGTTCAAATGGCAACATTAATGGAAGCACTTTCGACGAGGCCATAATATCAGGCACTTTATCGAAACTCGCCTGGATCTTTTTGCCAAAGGCCAGATCCTCTGCCGATAGTGAGACGCCGCCGACAGATTCTATTTCCTTTTGCATGGCAATATTCAGCGTGTCCAGCAGCAACAGATCGTGGGTACCACCAATGATCTCATATTTCATGGTGGTCCCGGTACCAAGGGCAGCACCTTCCGCAGCTTTCACCACCCTGTCGAAAATTTTGATCACTTCGTCTTTATCCCGATGCCTGACATAATAATATACTTCTGCAAAATCAGGCACCACATTGGGTGCTTTGCCACCATTGGTGATCACATAGTGGATCCTGGCGTCAGAAGGAATATGCTCACGCATCATATTCGTCATCATATCCATGGCCTCAACACCATCCAATGCTGATCTGCCTTTTTCCGGTGCCATGGAGGCATGGGATGAAATTCCGTAAAACCGAAACTTGGCAGATTTATTGGCAATGTTGATGTTGAATTCAACAGAGTTGTAGTCAGCCGGATGCCAGTGTAAAACCACATCAACATCTTTGAACAAGCCAGCCCTGGTTAAATAGACTTTGCCACTTCCACCCTCTTCAGCGGGACAGCCAAATAGTTTTATTGTGCCTTTCCAGCCATTGGCTGTCAGTTGATTTTTCATGGCAATCGCCGCAGCCACGGAGGCTGTTCCAAACAAATGATGGCCACAAGCATGACCAGAAGTCTTTCCTGCCATTTCTGAACGTTCAGGCACTGCACCCTGGTTGATGCCAGGCAGCGCGTCATATTCAGCCAACAAGCCGATCACGGGCTGACCTGAACCATAACTGGCGACAAATGCAGTAGGCATGCCCGCTGCGCCCGACTGCACATCGAATCCATTGTTCTTTAACTCGTCCTGCAACAAGGCAGAACTTTTCACTTCTTTATACCCCACTTCCGCATAGTCCCAGATCTTCATCGAAATCTCCTTATAATGTTCATACTGTTGTTGAATTTCAGAAGCTGCTGCCAGTTTGTTCTTTGCAAAAGGATCGGTCAGTTTCTTTTTCTGTGCGAAAACTATCGCTGGGAATAATAATAAAACCAGGTATCTCATGCGTCAATTTAATCTTTCTTTAAATTTAAAAACTTAATAACGGAATTAATGAAGTACCCAATCCTGTTTTTCATGCTGCTGATCGTGTTTTCCACCGCCCTGACTGCGCAGGATCGACCTTCCACTGGCAGGGAACGCAAGAAGGCGTTTAAACAGCACCAGGTACTGGCATCGAGTTCTCCCTACACAAACCTGACCTGGAGGCTTACAGGCCCGGATATCATCTCCGGAAGATGCACAGAGGTACAGGGGGTGCCTGGAAACAAAAACATCATCTGGGCTTCTTTTGCCACCAGTGGCCTTTGGAAAACAGAGGATGCCGGAAAAATATGGAAAGCATTGTTCGACCGTGAAGGGACCCAAAGTATTGGTGCGTTTGCAGTAGCCCCATCTGCACAAAACATCATCTATGCCGGAACCGGCGAATCAAATATTCTCAGGGCCTCTCTTCCTGGCATGGGCATTTACAAAACCACCGATGGCGGAAAAACATGGAAACATATGGGTCTGGAAAATACCGGCACCATCGCAAGGGTTATCATACATCCTACAAATCCCAAAATAGTCTATGTGGCGGCATCGGGTAATGAGTGGAGTTATAGTAAAGACCGGGGGATATACATGACCAGGAATGGTGGCAAGACCTGGAAAAGGTTAAATCAGGAGGATAAAAATGGATGTATTGATCTGGTGATGCATCCTACCGATCCGAAGACCCTCTACGCCTCTACATGGAACCGCGTTCGACTTCGCTGGAGTGATCCCACTCCCGAAGACGGCGATTATATCTGGAAAACCACCGACGGCGGAAAGACCTGGAACAAGCTTACTAACGGCCTTCCACAAACGAAATTTACTGGTCGTGTTGGACTTGCACTGTCAAGATCAAATCCCAATATTTTATACGCGCTGGTAGACAACCATACACCAACCAGAGCCCCACGTGAAAACGAGCTCGATGCCTATGGACGTAAAATTGAGGTGATCACAACTGGCGTGCAGGTTTGGAAAAGTACGGATGCCGGTTCCAGCTTCAGCAATATGAGCCCTGGCGATAATAAACTGGAAAGATTTGCGGGCACCTATGGTTGGGTGTTTGGGCAGATCCGGGTGGATCCTGTCAATGAAGATCATGTCTATATTCTAGGCGTCCCACTTGCGCGAAGCACCGATGGCGGAAAATCATTCAAGGTCATGCGGCCCGAAAAAACAAGCGAACGTACACATAGTGATCACCACGCACTTTGGATCGACCCAACTGATCCCGCATATCTCATCAACGGAAATGATGGCGGTGTAGTGGCTTCTGCCGATAGTGGTAAGAATTGGAACAATTTCTTTGATATGATCCCCGCAGCACAGTTTTATAACATAACGTACGACATGAAAGAACCCTATAACATCATGGGCTCAGTGCAGGATCATTTTAGCCATATGGCTTCTATTAAAAATACTTATGGTAAACAAGACACCACCATTCTCAATTGGTTCAATAGTCCGGGTGGAGAGGGCTCGATTCATGCCGTTGACCCAAAAGATCCGGATCTGATCTATTCGAGTACCTTTTATGGAAGGATTCAACGGAGCAGGCTTTTCCCGGGATTCAAAGACTCTGTGGAGACAAAATCAATCATGCCCAAGCCGGAGGATGACCTGGGAACCCTCAGGGGCGAGTGGTTGGCCTATACATTGATTTCTCCCCACGACAATAAAACCATTTATCACGGATTTCAATTCTTGTATAAAAGTACTGATCAGGGGAACACCTGGAAACGGCTGACCTGCGACATGACCAATCACGATATGACCCGTATGGGAAGAACGCCTTATGCGATCAACCATCAGGCTATTACAGCTATTGAGGAATCGCCTTTGCGTCGAGGTCTCCTGTATCTTGGCACTGATGATGGACGGGTTTGGTCGAGCATGAACGATGGTGAAAAATGGGCCGACATCTCGGTAGGCTTGCCCGATAATGTACATGTATCAAGAATGGTTGCCTCGAAGTACGATACCGGGACGATCTATATTACGTTGAGTGACCGCAGGGAAGATAATATCAAGGCCCATATTTACAAGAGTACCGATCGTGGTGCTACGTGGACATCAATAGCCAATGACCTTCCTGCGGCACCCGTGAATGTGATCCGCGAAGATCCGAAAAATCCGAACTTACTCTATTGCGGTACGGATATGGGTGTTTATGTTAGTCGTGATAAAGGCCTGCACTGGCTATCCTTACAATCGAACTTGCCAGCCAGTGTTTCTGTCAGTGACCTGTTTATTCATCCACGGGATCTGAACCTGGTGATCTCAACCTATGGCCGGGGGGTATGGGTAATGGATGATCTCAACATGTTAAGGTAGCCAGGAATCTATTTGAGGATGATGAAAATCTTCCTACCTTATAGTATCCTTAATTCACCTTAAATCATGTAACATGGACACAGCAAAATTCGTTGTTGCCGGCCTCCTCGGCGGAGTTGTCAATTTCTTCTTAGGTTGGTTGGTATGGGGTATCCTCCTGATGGATTATTTGAATGCTCACGCCACCAATAAACAGGTTTTTCGATCGGACGAAAACATGGTGTTTTGGGCGCTGATATTGGGCAACCTCATATTTGGTTTTCTAACGGCCTATATTCTTTACAGGGCAAATATCAGGTCCGCAAAATCGGGAGCGATACTCGCTGCTATTGTAGGTGCCCTGATGACCCTTGGATATGACCTGAATATTTACGCGCAGGTGGATCTATATGATCTGGGCATAGTATTACCAGACATGCTTGCATCCATGGTTGTATCAGCAGCAGCAGGTGCTGTTATTGGCTGGTACTATGGAAGAGGGCCGCTGAATAAGACAGTTTAAACTCAACCTATTGAATTAAAGCAACCCCCACTATAGCGGGTTGCTTTTTTATTTCCATCTTAGTGACCAAAAAAAATTAATTTACCCCAAATAACAGCTATGTCTTCCTTTAAAACAATTCGCCTTTTATCTCTTTGTATAGTTGGTCTGATGGCATCCCTGATTGGTTCAGCTCAGGCTAATGGCAGGGCAGCTCTGTTGAAGGCCAATGAAGCAAAACTGATCTATCCTTTTATTAAAGGAAGTACAAATACCGGGGTATTGCCCGTTGAAAATCCCACACTTCCATTTGACCACAAAGGGACCTGCAAGCTCGTATTCGACCTCGGACAGGAAAATAAGGAACCGGAGAAAGGAAATGTGAACGAAGGCATTGAAGAGATCATGCGTATCCTGAACCTGCATGTCGCGGCTGGTGTGTCCAAAGACAAGATAGATGCGGTGGTTGTATTTCACGGACCGGCAGCAGCCAGTTTCTTAAACGACGATATGTATAACAAGAGATTTAAGATCAATAATCCCAATCTTGCCTTGATGCAGGCATTGAAAGATAAGAAAGTGAGATTTGTGGTCTGCGGTCAAACCCTTGCACTGCGTAACCTGGAGCTCAGTTCATTCCCTGCCGGAACTTTAAAAGCATATTCTGCACGAACTGCGGTATCTGATTTCCAGCAAAAAGGCTATGCCAGTTTTGACATTTCCGGAGATTAGTTATGTTGCGATCCTGGAAGTAAAACATCCCCGCTGATCAGCAGCGGGGATGTTTTATTCATTTATTTTGCCGGCACTGCGGTTGTGCCAAGATCTTTTCGCAGCACCCGTATTTCGCGCTTAGTGGATTTATTAATGACATTGATGGTCTTCATCTTTTCCGACCATGCCGCCTTTCCGTTTACGTTGTCATACATCTCGCCCAGATTCTCGGCGTTGTCAAGTTCTTCCCATTTGTTGAAGAATCGGATTGCTGTAAAAGTATTCGAAGCACCCATTGCAGGTTCCATATACGAAACATCTAATTTGGAGCCTTTTTCCCTGGCTGCCCTTAACTTCTTCAAAAAATCAAGGTACTCGTCCCACTTTCCTGCTTCATATTCCCGTTCAGTCACCTGGATAAACTTGATCTCCCGGTTTGGTTTAGGAATACTTAAGTCAAAAAGGATTCTACTAAACTGAACTTCGGTTTTTTCGTACATGCTCAGCAAAGCAAGATCATCGGTTCTTTGCAAGGCCTCGCCCTTTGGACTAACCATGGGAACATCAAAATCTTTAAAAGCATAGGGGCCGGATACCACAACATAGGAGCCCGTATTTGGTCCGGTAATGGTTTCATACACTCTAAAACTCAGCTTTGGGTAATGGGTTTTTAGAAATAAGGGGAGCTTTTTCTCGATCTCACCGATCTTATCCAATTTGGGCCAGATTCTCATTGACCATAGAACATCTCCGGTAGTTTGTGCGAACGCTGCAAACGCAACGGCCACCATTGCAATAGACAAAAACAATCGTCTCATTTTGTATGTATTAAGGTTGAAAAAACGAATCCTGCTGCGGAGCAAACCGCAGATTTAAAATAATCAAAGCACTGGTACAGAATAAAACGTGCTATTTCTAATCAGCTGAAGGGAATGGCCGGTACGGCGAAAATCGATTAAGATGGTTTATCTTACACAATTGCTAAAATAAGATACACTTAATCCGAAACATTCACAAAATATTTCTCGGCCATGTTTGAAAACGCAATTGAAGAACTGTCCAAATTCACAAGGCCGATGCATACCATTATACGCAGCTATAGTGGACTGATTTCTCCTGCAAGTGCCAGTTTCTTTTTCGTGAATGGTCAGGGTGTGGCTATTACCTGCAAACACGTGGCTCAGTTTATTCTGAACGCCGACCAGATCAATAAGAACTACCAGCATTTCAAGCAGGATCTGCAGAAAATTCCCAAAGATGGCAAATACAAAAGCGCGTTAAAAGGGCTTGAATTAAAATACCACTACAGCCCGGAAGCATCAGTTCAAATGAAACATAATTTCATGAATTGTTTCGATACGATCAATGAGATTGTTTGTCATATTCATCCTACACTGGACCTTGCCATCCTCGTGTTCAAAGGCTTTAATGCGATCCATTATGCTTCGAATGCAAAATTCCTGAAAAACAGCAATCATATTAAACAAGGCAAATCCTTGTGCCGGCTCGGCTTCCCCTTCCCTGAATTTTCCAACTTTCGTCATAATGCGAGCACTGATGATATCGAATGGACCTCCGACGGCATCCAGAATTCGCCCATCTTCCCCATTGATGGAATTGTCACGCGTTTTGTAGCGGACCCTGAAAAAGGCGTGAACGGTATTGAACTAAGTACACCGGGACTTAGAGGCCAAAGTGGCGGACCTTTATTTGATAAAGAAGGCCGGATCTACGGAATGCAATTCGCCACAAGACATCTCCACCTTGGTTTCGATATGAAAGATCACGAGATCATGATGGACGGGAGTAAGATGAAGATCGCCAATCACCCGTTTCTTCATGTGGGTATCTGTGTTCATGTCGACAGCATCAAGGAATTCCTCCGACAGCATGAGATTCAGTTCGAGGAAGTAGATTAACTGTTACTTTCTTTTCTGTTTTTTCTTAACCGGAGTTGTAGTGGATTTCTTCGGGGGACCCAAGAGCTCTACCCAGGTCATCGCTTCTGTAACGTCTACGGATACCTGCCCATTCTTCGGTACCAAGGTGGTGACCAGGGGTTGCCAATCGTCATATCTTAGCCTGTATATCTTTACGGGATATTTGGTACTTATGCTATAGCTACCCGAACTTCCATTTGCTGTTCCCATCCAGAGCTTAAATAAGTTGCCTTTCTTCGTAACCCAGACACCAGTTGTATCGCCGGATTGAACAAGTTCAGAAAACCAGGGCGCATTTTTTTCAATGGCGATTTCCTGACCAGTTGCATAAGCCACCGGATAAGGGATCACGTTCTTCCAGTCACTACTGTCTCTCACCATGCTCATGGAATTGAAAGGAGCCGTACCATCTTCAAACCATGCATAATAGTACATGCGGTTAATGAAGCTGACCGATTGCACGATCGCCTTTAACCTTAGGGTCCAATCGGCCTGCACCTGCCGCTCCGTCTTAGTTCCTATCGGGTCCACATCGTACTCAGATACATCATCGGTAGCATACCCGAATTCTGTCCATTGAACTGGTTTTCCAAAATGACGATTAAAAAAATCCTGCAAAGAGATCATCGTCTGCCGAACATTAAAGCTTTCCGGCGAGATACCCCTTGAACCGGCCTGTTGCCTTCCCGCATCATTCAGGTACATATTAAAATTGAACCCGTCTGCGGGGAACGACGAAGATCCATTCTCGAGGTAATTGATAAAATACAGTGCTTTCCAGTAGGTGGTATCAATGCCGGGCAAGGCACCTGCATAAATTTTTGCTCTGGGATCCGCCTGTTTCCCGGCCTTGTAGATGGCCTTCATTGCATTATAATATTGCCTCGGCGAATGATAATAATCCCCTTTCCACCAACCGTTGGGTTCGTTATCCCATTCGAAAATATCCATGGTATGTTGCCCGCTTGTTGTATCACCGCCAAAGGCATTGGCCTTGCCTTTACTGGAACCATAAAGCATGATCAGGTTCTTATATTGATTGGCTAATCCTGACCACGAAGTATCAAGATCTGCATTTGCACCGGGCTCCATGTACTTGGCCGTTCTAACCTGGGCGGAACCAAGCCATTTATTATTCTCCATCGCATCTGCCTTGTTCATGCCTTTGATCGATGGACCTGTTTTAGCCATCATCGGCTTCATTCCCCACCTGTTCAGACTATTGAGCAAGTTACCGGAGTGGTTGTATCCAAACCTTCCGAGATAAAGCGGGCCATCTTTCAACGGCTTCAAATAGGTATCCGGGTAATAATCGAACTCGAAACCTGACCAGTAAAAGCGAACAGACTTTGCAATTTTCTGGATCACCGTATCGCCTTTATAAACCTTCCAAATTCGGTCTCCAATGGTGTTCACACCGTGGGCATATTGGCCCAGATCCACCGGCTTATCATCAAAAGGCGCGGGATAAATTGAGGGGGCTTGACTTAACCCTTTCCCAATAATCTGCAACTCACTAATGCCTTCGAAAAATATGGAAGACTTTTGAGCAGAGATCTGAATGTAACGAACGCCAGACCTCAACACGGGCATAATGGTCCAGGTCTGATATTTTCCAACAGTAGAGGTATTGACCGGAAATCCTACCTGCTGCCTGTTCTGGTCCAGGAAACGTATCATAAAGCCATCCGTCTGGCCTGAATTAGAAGTGAAGTATCGGATCTCTTTGATATCGGTTATGCTATCCAGGACTAAGTACGATTCGTATGGCAACAGCAAGGGTTCGTTGATCCCATTTGCATTCATCGTAGTCTTCAGATCACCATCGAACAATCTTGAGATATCTTTTTGCCGGGACCCGTTGATATTGATAACCTCGCCCCTGAGCTGTGCCTGGGATCTTGCTGAGAAAGAAAATAATAAGATGAAGACCGCGATCCCCTTGTAAGATTTAACTCTCCGCGTTTCAGTACCCTCTCTCCTTAAGTATTTTTCCAGCCAGCGCATGGTCAAAAATACCCCATTCCTGGGGTTTAATCAGGATCTCCTGAAGTTCCGCGTCGGTAAACTTGAACAAGTAGTATTCGGGATCGGTATTCTCTACCAGCTTCACATAATAGTCTTCCAATACTTCCCGGGCCCTTGAGAAATCTGCCGGCCTGAGTCTGAGATTAATATCCGGATCCACTTTATTGAAGGCAAAACTGGGATCAAAAAAAGAACGGGTCCGAATGATCTCGAAAGGAATGCCTTCCTGCTCCAGGATCTTTCCCATTTCCTCAGCCACCTGCATGTGGTGAAATAATTGAAAAGTTTCAAATTCAGACGCCATAGTGACTATTTCCCGCTATGAGAGGTTTTATAATGCTCGAGCAGTTGATCGCCACCAAAATCGTGCAACTTGTCGCGCATGATGGTATGTACATGGTTGGCGTTGTTCTGGGTGTTCTCGAGTTCAATTAGCATGGTAGGGCCGTCGATCCGATAATAATAAACCCGACCCGGTTCTTGCTTTGTATATCCACCCCAGGCAAACAACATTCCATTCATTCCAGCAGATTGTATCTCCTTCATCAGGTCTTTGGCATAAACACCGTCGTATCTGCTCAGGTAGATATTGAGAAGCTCCAGGAATACCTGTTGCTGCTTTTTATTCAACTCATCATAACGAATACCCTTTGCTTCATAGGTCAAAGCTTTGCGTGAATTCCAGATCGCCACATGATCAATGGCCGTATCCATGATCACTGCTTTTTTAAGTTGCTCAGGATTTAATGTAGCAAGAAGTTTAAATCCAGCATCGCATTCTTCTTTCAATACTTCTATTGTTTTACCGGCCCGTTCAAATTTACCGGGATTAGTTCCCATAAATGATGGCAAGCCCGACTGGATCCTATTGCGGTAACTGGAAAAATTATATGATACATGGTGGCCTTCGAAACGCCAACCCCATGGAACATACGCAGAGGGTTCGCCAAAAAACACGAAACAATAATTGCCCGGACTTCTTGGCCAGTCACTGTCTCTTTTTTCAATTTCACGAAGCACATTTTCAAGCCCCATGATACCTTCGGTTTGATCATAGGCCTTCTTGCTGATCCAGTGACGCAGCAATTCAAAGCCGATCTTCTTCTGATCTTCCGTAAGGTCTTTCAACCAGATCCCTTTGCGGTCTTGCTTGGGTACGAAATTCCAGGAATATCGTTCGTCGTTATCAAATGCATAATATGCTTTTGCCCGCTGCTCCTGGTTCAGGGAACTCAAGAACTTTTTTGCGAGATCAGCATGTGCATCCTGTGCACGGGCAGAGATAATATGCAGCATGAATAATAGAACGATATTAAAAACTTTCATACACAGAAGATATACAATTAATGATTAGGATTAAACAGTAGGCTTAAATGCAGGCGCTTTTCGTTTCCGGCTTGCCTGTTCATAGGCGTAGCCCATTCCAATCAACTCGCCTTCCTGCCAGGCGCCGGCGATGAATGACAGACCAACAGGCAAGTCCGTCACATAGCCCATGGGGACCGTGAGATGCGGATAGCCAGCCATAGCAGCAGGTGGCGGAAAATAAAAGCCCACATTTTGGTCCCCATTTACAAGATCGGTGCAGTGTGCAGGTCCGAAACTGGTGGAACAGATCGCGTGTAAGTTCTTTTCTTTCATCAGATCATCTATGATATGTCTTGCGCTGGTTGATGTCTTAACCGCGTCCTGGTATTCTTTTTGGTCAAGGCCACCCTTGGCTTCACTCATCTCCATGATCTCCTGTTTGAAATAAGGCATTACCTTCTCTTCATTTTCTTTATTAAAGGCGATCACGTCAGCTACTGATTTCACTTGGGCATTCGCTCCGGCCAGGTATTTATTAACTCCGTCTTTAAACTCATACTGCATCACCAAAAATTCAGCGGCCCCCAGGGGATCTACCTGTTTAATAAGTTCTACTTCCACGATCTCGGCACCTTGCTGCTTCAAGGTTTCTATCGCTTCTTTATATAATGAAACAACGGATTCGTGGCCTTTTAAAAATGATTTTTCAATGCCTATTCGTTTCCCTTTCAGTGCATCTGTTTTGCAGAAGGCGGCATAGTCGGGCTGCACTTTCCCTTTGCTGTTTAATGTAACGGGATCTGCCCCATCTTCACCAGCTAAGGCTCCTAACAGAAATGCGGCATCTTTCACCGTTCTGGTCATTGGCCCGGCCGTATCCTGCGTAGCAGAGATGGGAATGATCCCACTACGACTCCATAATCCAACTGTTGGCTTTAATCCAACCAACCCACAGAATGATGCTGGTGCAATGATAGAGCCGTCAGTTTCAGTGCCAATACCTATTGCAGAAAGGTTGGCAGAGACCCCGGCTCCTGTACCTGAACT
>JANMHK010000063.1:0-2979 GCA_031375135.1 Sphingobacteriales bacterium
CATGTGGTTTCTGCCATTATTAAAGAGGCCAGAGAAAACTCGCAGCTCCCTCGCATGAGCCATGAATTGATGGATGGGGTCGGCCCCAGACTCGTGGGTTCGTCGAAGATGGTGAAGGCCAGCGACTGGGCAATCGAACAATACAAACAGTATGGCATTGATGCAAGGCGCGAGAACTATGGTACCTGGCGGGGCTGGGATCGAGGAGTGACTCATGTGGATATGATCAGCCCTTGGGTAAAAACGCTGGAAGCTACACAGCTCGCATTTTCTCCGGCCACAAAAAAGCCCGTTAAAGCAAGTACGGTCGTTATTGCAGACGTCGCGGATTCTATGGCTTTCCAGCAATGGCTTCCTAATGTGAAAGGAAAGTTTGTTCTTGTCTCCATGCCTCAACCTACGGGCCGGCCCGACTATAACTGGAAGGAGTTTGCCACCAAAGCATCTTTTGAAAAAATGCAAAAGGAAAGACAGGCCGCCACGGAACAATGGCGTATACGTCTTCGCAAAACAGGATATAATAGTCGTCAACTGGCGCAGGCCCTCGAGAAAGCAGGGGCTGCCGGTATCATTGGCAGCAACTGGAGCCAGGGCTTCGGGGTGAACAAGATCTTTGATGCCTCTACAAAGAAGATTCCCACTATTGATATCATGCTGGAGGACTACGGCTTGTTATACCGGCTTACAGAATCCGGCAAGGCACCAGTGATCAGCGTTTTAGCGAAGTCGAAAGAACTCGGTGAAGTGCCCACGTTCAATACGGTTGCGGAAATCAAGGGTGCCGAAAAGCCAAATGAATACGTCATGTTATCGGCGCACTTCGACTCCTGGGATGGCGCTACCGGTGCAACGGACAATGGCACTGGAACGATGGTGATGATGGAAGCCATGCGCATCCTCAAAAAAGTATATCCTAATCCGAAACGCACGATACTGGTGGGCCATTGGGGCAGTGAAGAGCAGGGCCTTAATGGCTCGCGCGCATTCGTGGAGGATCATCCGGAAATCATCAGCAACCTGCAGGCATTGTTCAACCAGGACAATGGCACGGGGCGTGTGGTGAGTTTGGGAGGATCCGGATATGTCAATGCTAAAGATTATTTGGGACGATGGCTTGCTGCGGTACCGGCTGAGTTTAAGGATTCGATCAAGACTAGTTTTCCGGGATCACCCGCAGGCGGCGGTTCAGACCATGCCTCTTTTTTGGCAGCCGGTGCACCCGCATTTTCACTTGGCTCATTGAACTGGTCCTACTTCAACTACACCTGGCATACGAACAGGGATACCTATGATAAGATCGTGTTCGACGACCTGCGTAACAATGCGATCCTAACGGCGATCCTTGTATATATGGCCTGTGAGGACCCTGAGCGCAGCTCTAATGAAAAGGCGGTTCTTTCTACTGGTGACACCTCGCCATCCAATCAGCGCTGGCCAACACAGGTGAAGTCCAAGCGCAGAGGTGGGTATGATAATTAAAATTTGGGTCTCTGACTGATGTGTTATACGTCTGGGAACGACCAGATTGGCAATTAATAGATAAATATTTATTGATAATCAATAAATCCTATTATATTTGCGGATAACTATAAACATCAGCCGTTATGTCAACTAAAACAGATTATGCATTCACATTTCTTCATGTAATATCCTGGATAATATTTATAGGCCTTTGCATAGAAGCTGGAGGATTCATGTTCAGTACCTTAATCACGCTATGGCTTACACCTGAAGGCGCGACTAAATTTTGGACCCAGGTGAATCTTTCGGAACTCTATCATCAAAACCAAAGCAATTTTGTGGTGATCACCGCTTTAATGATTATCGTAGCTATTATGAAGGCGTTGATGTTTTACCTGATCGTAAACATTTTTAGCAAAAGGAAACTGGATCTGTCCAGTCCTTTCAATGAGATAGTTGGCCATCACATATTTAATATTGGATATCTGGCGATAGGTATCGGATTGTTTTCTTTTTGGGGTATGAAGCTAACTCAATGGTTAGTCGGCCAAGGCATACAAATGCCAGACATTCAACATCTAAAGTTTAGCGGGGCGGACGTATGGGTGTTTATGGGAGTTACGCTTTTCGTTTTCGGTAAGATCTTTCAAAAAGGGATTGATTTGCAATCGGAAAACGAATTAACTGTATAAGCTATGCCAATTGTTGTGAATTTAGATGTAATGATGGCCAGAAGAAAGATCTCATTAAATGAGCTATCTGCTAAAGTGGGACTGACGCTAGCAAATCTTTCCATCCTTAAAACAGGGAAGGCAAAAGCCATACGGTTTAGCACTTTAGACGCCATATGTAAAGCACTGGATTGTCAGCCAGCAGATATTTTGGAATACGTTAATGAGTAAGCGATATTTTTGATGGGGAAAATAATGATGTGATGAAAAAATATCTTGTTCTGGTCATTTTGGTTTTATCGGGTCAGTTTTGTTTTGGTCAGCAAGCGAGTACAGCTGATATCGTCATCTATGGCGGCAGCTCTGCAGGGATCAGCGCAGCTATTCAGGCTTCACGGATGGGAAAGACCGTTGTGTTAATTGAACCTACTAAGCGCATCGGTGGATTAACTACCGGAGGACTTGGCCAGACAGATATTGGAAACAAGCAGGCCATCGGTGGAATCGCCCGCGAATTTTATCAAGCAGTAAAGAGATACTACCAACAGCCCGAAAACTGGAAATGGCAGAAACCAACAGAGTACCGCGACGGCGGCCAGACCCGCACGGGAACGGGCGAAGAAGCGATGTGGACGTTCGAGCCTTCCGCTGCATTGAAAATATTTTTCCAGATGCTCAGCCAGGAGAAAAACATTACACTTGTTTACAACCAAAGGCTTAACCGGAAAAATGGGGTGACCAAAAAGAAAGGAGTTATTTCCTCCATTTCCATGGAAACCGGCGAGGTCTATTCCGGCAAATTATTCATTGATGCTACCTACGAAGGCGATCTGATGGCAGCTGCTGG
>JANMHK010000106.1:0-9376 GCA_031375135.1 Sphingobacteriales bacterium
AGGATCAATATGAACGTCAGTGTCAAGAAACTGCTTTTATAAATTTGAATTCTCGACCACCTTTTGAAATCGCCTGGGCACGCCTTTTCAATACTAGAAAATTCATCAGAAAGTATAAGACAAATGGCGTCAGAATGACCAGGTAGTATATGAAATAAGACACATCAACCTTAGGTGCCGGCTTGGCCAGCACCAGTATGCCATTGCCTATTGAACCTTCAGAGAAAATAAAGCCTTTGGTAAAGTTCCAGCCAAAATGAATTGCGATTGTTGCATAAAGAGCCCCGGTTTTTACAAACCCATACGCATAAAGAAGTCCTGCAGCACCCGTTATAAAAAAAACCATGATCATCTGTGCCGGGTTTCCAAGTATGCCAAATGAAAACCAATGATAAACACCAAATGCTGCCGAAGAAATGATCATGGCCCATGTTGCGCCGAGCAATCTGATCAAGATGTAAAAAAGAACGCCCCTGAAGATCAGCTCTTCAAACAGTACCGACTTGATATTCCACCAGGCGCCGTCCAACAGCAGCTGCCACGTAAACGCAGGATTTAATCCCCATTGCTCCTGCCCAAAATACATGCGCAAGAAAAAGCCAGACGAACAGGATAGCATAGTCACCACCAAAAAAAGGAAAAAATCTCTTACACGGGCAGCAGTTGGGAAAAGACCCAGCACCGACAAATTTCCTTTCTCGTAAAGCCAAATAATAAACCACGATAAAAGGAGTTGTACTATAATTCCTGCCATTGTTCAAGAGTTCGATGGTTTGACGCCAGTTTGGAAGGAAATATAAACAAGTTGATCGAATTGGCGGTTAGGGGGCCAGCTCGAACAGCATATGGGAAACGAAAAATTTTTAGGTTTGACTGGCGCCGATCTTTTTGATTTTTATGATCTGTACAACGAGGTATAATAGGGTACCCCAAACACTTATGACGATCCCATAGGCCATAAATAGCAGCCAGAGCGGGGCTCGGGTACGGGTTGACCATAGCGCCCTGGTCTCAAAAAAACTATTATCGGGCTTCAGCGCCACGCCCCAGGGAACCACTCGTTCACCCTGGATATTCCCCAATACATCGTTATCCTCCACCAGCGCAGTAAGCACATAATTCCCCTTGGCATCTCCCGGCAGATTCAGCTTGATAAGTTCAACGGTGACTGTACCACTTGAATCCGTGGTATACGTCACTTCATCGCCGGCAGACAGCACGCCGCCAAGGCGCTTTATCCCCAGCTTCATCTCCACATCAGCAGCGGGAACCCAGGCCCCATTTTCCATTCTCATCACTCCCACTGTAATACTCCGTACCCCGTCAGAATTTGAGGTATCAATAGATATTTTAGACTTAGTGATGGTATAGTCTGATATGATCTCTTCGCCATCTTCGTTGACAATAAATATATGTTGGGAGGCCGATTCCCAGCTACCCTTCAGGGCGGGCGGAATTATCGCATTCGCTTTCCCGTCTTTTCCGGTTGTAACCGTTGCCACTTTATTCGCGGGCGAGGCCGCATTCAAGAAGATCTCATACGTTTTATTCACCTGCGGTTCAACACCGCTGGCCTTCTTCAACTGACTCTGCAAAACGAGATATTGAACGCTATTGTCAACATTAAAATAGCGAAGACTAATGATCTTCTTTCCCGGCATTGAATCGGTCTTCTGAGCCATGGCTACAATCCCAGTTAGTAATGAGATGAAAAGGATCAGTAGAGGATTATGCTTCATCTTTTTCATGTTGTTCATTTTGTTCCATGATCGTTTCCTCGATGGGAATAATGGGATATATTCTCGCAAAAAATGTAATAATCAGTAACGCCGCGGCAAGAGATCCCATGGCTATGGCCCATTCTTCCCAACTCGGGAAATAATGTTGGTAAGAGGCAGGTACGTCCTGCATGGGCAGAAACGGATGCAGTAAGGTAGGTGTCACAATAAGATATCTCTTAAACCAGGCTCCCACAACAATCATAGCGCCGGCAATAAACATTGGGAGCGGCTTGCGTCCCTTTTTGAACAACAGAATAATAATCGGGATGATCATACCAACGAGGATGGCAAACCAGAACATTAAAGAAAACTCGCCGGAAAACAGTTCCTTCAAATGAGACTCCTCCGATTTCTTCATTTTAAAGGCGGGTACCAGGTATTCGTTTACATTGAAATACAGATATAACAGCGCAAGCAAAACAACGATCTTCCCCATCTTTTCAAAATGCATTTCAGTTATATACTTCTCCAGCTTGTAGTACTTTCTAAATACATACATGGCTACTACTACGCCTCCTGCACCTACAAGGAAAGCGCCTGAAATAAAATAAGCGCCGAAGTTTGTGCTGTCCCAACCTGGTCTGTACGTAGTTGCAAAAAGCCATGATGTTACTGTATGTATACTGAATGCTACTGGAATGATGAGGATACACAGAATGTTAATGGCTTTGTTGCTTATACTAAATTGTTCACGGGTACCTTTCCAGAAAGAGCCTTGAAAGCGATACAATTTATGCAGACCCATTCCTGATCGCTCCTTATTCCTGATCAGGATCTTCAGATCGGGAAGCAGGGGGAAATAAAGAAGGAGGATACTGATAAAGAAATATGTGGTGATTACAATTACATCCCACATGATGGGCGACTGTATACGTCCATAAATTAAAAGATAGGTGAAGCGCTCGGGCCTACCCATATCAACAATAATGATCAGGGACGCCATCACAATCGCAGATACTGCAATAATTTCAGCTATCCTGGTGAGCGGAGTACTCCATTTGACGTTTGCCAACCTGAAAATTGCGGTGATCAAAGAACCTACAAGACTTATGGCGACAAAAAATACAAAATTCGAAATATAAATACCCCAGGACACATAGTCCCGCATGCCCGTGACTTCAAGCCCATATCGTAACTGCCTGTAATAGGCATATGCGCCGATCAGACAAATCACCAAAAGAACTCCGGTCCAGATCATTCCTCTCTTTCCAAACTTCTGAGGTAAAAGATCCTGCGTGATCTCGCTCTCCGGTATGAAACTCCTATTTTCCACGATCAATTATTTTGTGTTATTCAATTTGTCCGCTTCGATCTGCGTCTCTAACCCGTTCTCATAGGGGAAGTTCCTGTTGACGGGTGGCAGGTAATATACTCTTGGTTTTGTGCCCAAATCTTCCATCAACCGATAACCGGCCTTATCTCTGATCAGTTCACTGAACCTGAAAGTCTCAGCGCCATTGGACACGGAGTCTTCATTCATATCACCAAAGAAAAATACTCCGTTAGGGCAAGAAGAAACGCAATGAGGAAGCTCTCCCTTTCGCGTCATATCGGGACAAAAATCGCACTTGCCTACAGTACCCTTTTTTTGGGGTATGCTGGTTTCGCAGGAATAATGCTGGTCGGCTACCTCTGCAGGCAACCCAGGCTCCTCCCAGTTGAAAACCCTGGTAGAATAAGGACATGCGGCCATACAAAAACGGCAACCTACGCATCTATCACTATCGATTAATACGATGCCATCCTGCCTTTTGAATGTGGCATCAACAGGACAAACTTTGACACATGGTGGCTCGTCACAATGCATGCATGTGGTGGGCTGCCAGTACGGAGAGGTATTTTCCCCATCTTCCATACTAAGCACCTTGATCCAGTTTTGTCCAGGATGGATCTGGTGCATATGGTTACATGCGCTCTGGCATTTTTTCAAATTCTTACACCGTGCAAGATCAATGACCATGACGAATTTCTTCCCGGGAATTCCCATTCGTTCATCAATATTCGAATGCTGAGGCATATCAGGAACTGGTTTCAGAAAAGCCCTGTCTACCTCAATGACTTGTCCATCAACCGAAAGCAATTTCACCTTCTCACCGGTCAATTCCACTTCCTGTTCGAGCGCAAAAGGGTTCTTATCATTACCACAGCTCACAGCTGCTAGGGTGGACAGCAGTCCCAACGAGAGGAAATCACGTCTGGAATTTGAAGAACAACCGCCACTTTCTTTATTACAGTTACAACTCATGACTGATTTTTATTGATTTGATGGTTTCTTTATCCACTGTTGCAACTCCTTATCAGAGATTTTCTTTCCGCCCGCCAGCAGGCTCCTGTCTATTTCAACAAGTTTCCCGTCTTGCGAAAGCATTCTGACAGTATCTCGCTTTTTTTCTGTTCGAAATATCTTGAATGCCGCAAAAGAACTAATGGCGGCAGTAGCCCATAGTAAAAACTTTTTACGGGAGTTCCTTTTCGTCGGTTCTGTCATATAAAACTTTTAAGATCAGTTAGATTTAAAATAATTTCCAAGCGCCGTTTCAATATTCATCATATCCGCCTGTACAGGTTCTTTTCCTGGCTCGAATAAAAACAATCCGCAAAGGTCAAGAGGGTTGAGATCGACTACAACAGGGTTCCTATTCTTCCTCACAAACATCAGATATCTATAATTAGTGGCATCCCTGACAACAATTTTTATCCAGTATTCATGAAGCACTTTCCTTGCATTCTTCTGCTGATAAATACAGTCATGCGTAGTGCTTTTGAAAATCATTTCAGAATTGGCGTCCTTAAACTTCTTCAACTGGATAGAATCAGAATTAAAGAAAACAGCGGATTCTGAAGATAGGACCAATGTATCCTGAAAACTCGATGGCGGCTTATTAAACATTGCACTGTCAGTCGCTATTATTGGACGTTCGACCCTGCTTTCAGTTTTCGGGTTACAACCACTCCATGGCAAAACCAATAAAAGAGCAGCTCCTGCCTTAAACCCCTTAAAGCACCTCATGCGATCCGTTCTGTCAATAGTTCCATAATCTCGTAATGTTAAACCCGATTACAAACTGCCCACCCTTCACTTCTTCTCCGCTGGCTTTATCAGTATACCCGAAAGGACTGTTTGTGTTATAAAGATTATTTCTCTGGGGACTCAGGGCCGTGTAGTTCCCTGCAAAAACCTGGAAGGAGTGGTTGCTGGTATTGAACTCAAATCCAAACGAAAGATTGGGGTTTGGATTATTGGTGGGGTGTTTGGTCAGCGGCTGATCGTAATTCAACATCAGTGAAGTGACTTGGGTCAACTTGTACCTCGCCGATACAGAAAAGGCAAAATGGTCGTGCTTCATACTACTGAACACCTCCTGCCCGCTGCTGTCGTTTTTTGTATAATAGCCACTCACTGCGTTTTGGTGCGACAAACTACCACCGACCTGGAGGGATAATTTGTCTGACACCTTACGGGAGATCAAAATTTGATTAAAGAACGAATATCGGTCAGACGAGTGTTTGATGGGCGAACCGTCGTACATAGTAGGCTCCTTCCGGGTATCCATGGCTGCATTTCCGTAATAAGTAACACTAACCGGGTAAATACCCTTGGTTTGGGTAATGATAGCATATTTAGCGTTCACATCCCATAACATAGAGAACTTAGTAATCCCGAATCCGACGTTGAGATTTGGAATAGGAACATAATTCATTCCGAGGCGAATATTTGAGTTGGCAAACAACCCCCAGAAATCCTGATACCCTTTATCAACAGTTCCAAACCTGTGGTTTATATCCATCTCAAGTGTCCCTTTAACAGGAACAAGGGTAGTTTGATTGTCAATGATCCAAATACTCGCAAAGGTGTTCTTTACCGGCTTCGGCTTTTTTACTGGCGCAGCTTGCTCTATGGTAGTGCTGTCCTGGGAAAGAGCATCACTGCTTATTAAAAAGAAGCAGGTAAAGATAAACAAGGTCAAAGCTGATTTATATTTTATACTTCTCACGTTATTAGTTTTTACTTAGTTATTTGGAGCACCATTTCTGATCCAGTCGTACACCTTTTGCCGATCAGCGGCAGAAGGAATAAACTCCTTCATTTCCGAGTTGATCATGATATACATAATGCTTGATTTTGGAACCGCAGTATTTACATATCCCCCATTCATGATCTGGGTGTAAGAGATGTCTAAATTGAGATACGGTTTGTGGGCAGGAGAAACATGACATCCGGCTTTAGCACAGCTTGTATTAAAAAGCGGTGCTAATTCAGCTTTGAAACTCACAGCCTTGGGCGGACCATCCGGATCGACAACAGCATCCGGAAAATTAATATCCTTATAACATCCGATTAAACCTACACCCAACAAGACTACCAGTACGATATATGTTACTATACGTTTCATTGTTAAATTTTTAAAGAACTATTTATTGTGGAAGTTCATGTTACAGATTATTTCCACCTTATCAGATATACTGGTGCTGGTGATGCCAAACTCTCTGCAATTGAATTGAAATAACAACTGAAGTCCAAAAACATCGTATGGTGCTGCTGAAGTTATGGTCGCCTTGGGGATATACTTCAATCGTCCAGTAATTGATTTGGTGAACGGCGCCGCAAGTGTTCCTTTCCATGTGAGATTGAACGTAATAATATAATCCGATGTCAGTGGATCATACTCAACTTTTGTGGTCTTGATGCGGGCAATATTAGATAGCGTTAGGTTTTGGGTGCCCGCTACAATCGCTGTAGTACCCATAGCAGTGACGTTACACCCGGCATCCCTACCTGGCTCTCCAGTATTGGAAGTATTGATCTGCACATACCCGTTAAAAAATGTCTTGCTCGGGTCACCTTCGTAAAAAGCCCAGGAATTATCCTTCAGTGGCTGCCCGGATACTGTGTAGGTAGTCATTTCCGCATCAGTTACATCATGTGTCCCAAACTGGTTAAAACGACCAGTCAGCAACCCGGAGGCCCCCACGTAATTGGTTTGCCACAATACACTAGAGTGGGCTTTGTCCAACTTCCACTCTTCTTTATTTGCGGCTGTCATGTTGCCTGGAAGGTGTACGCTAGTGCCCCTGGTAATAACAGGTGTAGTAGATGCGGGAGTTGGCTGCACCTCATTTTCATGTGTACAACTGGAGATGTACCCGAACGCACTGATTAGAATGATGAAGGCCATAAACAGCCTGCTATTTAAAAGCTTCATATTTGAGGAGTTTAATGTTTTAACAATCTGTTATACAAACCTATTCATATCAGGGTCCGATTTCCATGAGTAGGGTCAACCACAAACATGAGTTCGATCATGAAATTGGGAGTATGTGCCTGAAATCACATAACTATTTCCGGTTTTTCCTTATCAAAAACTTGAAAAAATAAAAAACCAATAGTGATATAGCGAGGGTGCAGCCAGAAAGCAACATGCTGTGGGAAAGGATATTCATGTCATTTCTTAGGATCTCTCCTTCAATTCTTCCGAGCAGGTAGTAGAGAATATCACGCAGAATAAAATAGAAAAAAACGAAGCTGTGGACGAAACAAAGTCCTGGTTTCTTGTTGAAGAGAGGAAACCAGAAAAGCAGGGCCAGAAAACCCCATACAACCAAGTAAGGATGATATAATTCAAAAAAAGAATTCCCAGCTGCATATCCGAAATACTGTTTCCTTGCCATCCAGCCGGTAAACAAAACAGCATTGGTGGCATATGCGTAGGGAAGCATCCTGGCCAGATTTGCCAGAAACGATTTTGAGCCTGTAAAAGAATTCTGAGCCAAAAAATTTACAACAGCATAGACCAAGGTAAACCCTGCATAAAAAATCATAACCTCAAGACGGGCGAGATAAGTAAACATTACCAATGATCGGGTTCATCATGAAACTTTTATCAGATCGGGGAGGGCATTTAACGCTCCCCCCGATCTGATATATTTATTAAAGCGGGCACCGACTTACGTAAAAGCTATTTTTTAAAAGTCCTTAAGTAGTTCACAATGCTCCAACGTTCATCAGCATCAGGTAACTTTTTCTTGAAGTTGGGCATATCGTCCCGGCCTTCAGACGTTTTATAAAACATGTTCCCGTCAGACTGACTCTGAAAATCGGCTTTTGAGAAATCGCCTGGCTCTGTTTTAAGCTGGGCCGCTTTAGAACCATCTCCAAGTCCTTTTGTACCATGACAGGATTTGCAATGCGTATTATATAGTGCCTTGCCTTCAGCTAAGGAGGCAGCATCTGCAGCCACAGGATTTTTGGCTTTGGCAGCTGCATCAGGGACTGGCCAGGGCTTTTTATCCTGATTATCGATCACATTGGCGCTAATCCCCAAAGAACCGATCAGAATTATCAATACCAATAGTCTCTTTTTCATTTTATAAGTTTTTGTGTTTGAGTCAGTGGAGTTTACAATTCCCTTTTTTGCTCTATCAAAACTAAACCTACGCCTTTGACAATTCCATGACAGCCATTAACCCGAATATGATTTTCGTCATGTTTAATTTTTGTAGATTTGAATTTAAGACATTACTATGAGACGTATATTTCTGATGTTAGTCATCTGCCTGCTTTGTTTATCCTTCCTCAACAACGTATCAGCCCAGAAAAAAGCAGTTCTCGCCTACTATTCCGGCGGTTTACAAGCCCTGGATTCTTTTGATGCCAAGAAGTTCACCCATATCATCTATTGTTTCGGTCGCCTGAAAGGGAATGACCTCCATCTCCGCGGTTCACGAGACACCCTGCTCATTCAGAAGATGGTGGCTATGAAAAAACAGAATAAAAAACTGAAGGTATTGCTCTCCCTCGGTGGCTGGGGAGGATGCGCAACTTGCTCCGACGTGTTTAATACTGAAGTCGGCAGGAAAGATTTTGCCCGCTCGGTAAAATCTCTGACAGATTTCTTCGGTGCCGATGGTATTGACCTCGATTGGGAATATCCCACCATCTCCGGGTTCCCGGGGCACACATTCAGGCCCGAGGATAAGCAGAATTTCACAGACCTCGTTAAGGAATTAAGAACGGTACTGGGGAAAAAAGCGACTGTCACTTTCGCGGCCGGAGGCACTACCAGATTCCTGGAAAATTCCGTGGACTGGGCAGCTGTAATGCCCATGGTAGATTATGTTAACCTGATGAACTACGACCTGGTGGGTGGATATGCAAAAGTAACAGGACACCACACGGCCTTGTACAGTACCCCTCAACAAAAGGAGTCGACAGACCATTGCGTCCAGTGGTTACTCAATAATGGCGTTGATTCGCGCAAACTGATCCTTGGCGCTGCCTTCTATTCCCGAGTATGGGAAAACGTTGAAAATACAAACAACGGACTTTACCAGGCTGGAAAATTCAAGGACTTTATTGGTTACGATAAATTTCTTACCCGAACAGCGAACTATACCATGTATTGGGACAGCGTTGCGCAGGCTCCCTATGCTTATAATGCCAGTGAGAAACTTTATGCCACGTTTGACGACAAGCGCTCCATGGCCTTAAAAACAAAATATGTAATGCAACACAAATTGGGCGGCATCATGTTCTGGCAACTCGGGCATGATCTGGCAAACGGAGGTCTGCTGGATACCATCAACGAAACTCTCAA
>JANMHK010000139.1:0-20609 GCA_031375135.1 Sphingobacteriales bacterium
CTGCTGACTAACCTGTGGGCAAACTGCCTGCTGATCAACTCCACAGCAAAAAAGCTTAAAGAAAGTACATTCAAAGTAGTCAAAGACAGCGCTGTTCTTTATCAATTAATCAAGTACATCCATCTGTATCAGGCGCTGTCCATTGGCACCCTCGCTGGTTTCTGGCAATACATTCCTATCGAGACGGGTGCCGAGGCTTCCTTCGTGACCAGGAACCAGGCCCTCTTGTATGCTGTTAAATTGCTGGACTCGGCCGCTGCCCTGCCCCTAACCACCTCTGCCTTATCAGGTGCGATGGGCAATGAGATCAATCTGAGGAACAGTTTATTGGCGATTTCTGCCAGGTATAGCCTGATGCTCGGCGATTCCTCCGCTATTTTTTATGAGGCTGCCAAACAGAAGGCCTCCCAGGTGGCCTTGTCTTCCCGTTCGGTCTTTGTCTTTAATCTCCAAAATCAGAATCCCCTATACAGAAGCGGTTTCACTGCCGCATCTGGTTACCTTGCGAAGGCCGACTTTGGGCTACCCGTTTCCCTTACATTCACCCGCGGAGATGGACGGGACACGTTCTATACCCGGGGCTCAGCGTTTGCAGGTTATGGATTTGGTCGTTCAGATTTCGATTCCATTCCGTTGTATCTTCCGGGGGAGATGCTTCTGATCCAGGCAGAAGTGCATACAAGGCAGGGCAATCTGGCCAATGCCAAACAGTTCCTGGATCAAGTGCTGACCAAAAGAAATGTGAACGATGCATTTCGGGTAGGCGCAGGCCTGACCCCGTATACGGGCCCGCAGGATTCCTTGTCACTCATGACCCAGGTATACAGGAACCGGTGTATAGAATTGTATATGACCGGCCTGAAATTGGAAGATGCGAGGAGATTTAAACGGCCAGAACCAGCATCCAGTACAGCTGAATCAAACAGGTTGTGGTATCCATATCCTTCACAAGAACGAAACGGCAACAGCAAAACTCCACCGGACCCGTCAATTTAAAACAGGCATGCAAAAGCATAACAAAATATTAGACCTGATCATGAACAACTGGTTGCTGAGACACAGCCTGTTCTGGATTTGTTTTGAGATTTACTTTATGGCGGGAATGTTCAAGCCTGCCGATCTGGAAAATCCGTTAGGCCTGACAGGTTATATCATCCAGAATCTTGAATTTCTTCCCGGATTCATGATGGTGGTTTACCCCCTACTCTATTTCCTGATCCCCAAATTTCTGATCAAAAAAAAGTTTATCCTTTTCGTCATTGGATATGCAGCTACCATACTCGCGGCCTTCTACTATGCTGATTTGATGAAGCTCAATTTCACAGTATATGACCCTCGTGCAGGTATAAGCTGGCAGGGAGGGAAGAATGCATTGCCCTTTGTTCATGTTTCTGCATTAGCAGCTACGGTAAAACTGATACGTTATGCATTCTTGCAGGAGAATCGTGCACATCAGGCGAAAAAACAAAAATTGTTGGTGGAACTTGAATTGTTGAAGGCGCAGATCCATCCACATTTCCTATTCAACACGCTCAACAACCTGTTTGCGCACACCTTGAAAAAATCCTCGGCTTCATCCACCATCGTGCTTAAACTCTCTGACCTCTTACGCTTTATGGTTTATGAAAGCAAGGACCATTTTATCAGCCTTAACGATGAGGTCAACCTGCTCAATAACTACATTGACCTGGAACAATTGCGATATGGGCAAGAACTTGAGATATCAAGAAGTATCAAGGGAGAACTAAATGGTAAGCTGATCATTCCCCTCCTGCTGCTTCCGCTTATAGAGAATTCTTTCAAGCATGGAACAAGTATGCAACTCGATAAAAAGTGGATAAACCTTGATATCAGCATGGAAGGAAATGTCATGCGTTTCATGCTCACCAACAGCAGGGATGCAGATATGCAGATCCCATTAGTGAAGGGTAAAAGAAAAGGTGTAGGCATCCAAAACGTAGAAAGAAGACTGGAACTGCTATATCCCGAAAAATATCAATTCAAGGTAATGTCTCAGCCCGACAGCTTTACGGTGACACTGGAACTTGAACTGGACATCGATACGCGGGTAAGACAAGAGAAAAATAAAATGGAGCATGCCTGAACAGCAATATAAAATGGAAAGAAAGGATATTATATGGTCTTTACTGATGAAGAAGAAGTGGTTGAGGCACATACTATTCTGGATGGCCCTTAGCATATACTTCACATGGGGATTTGGCTTTACGAAAACGCCTTTCATCATTGTATGGCTAAACGCTTTGGCATTCCTGCCTTTTTTCATGGTCACTACTTATGTCTCATTATATGTTCTGATGCCCAGATACCTCCTTAAAAGAAGATTTTTGCTTTTCGCTTTCTGGTTCACAATATTGATTCTTGGTACCGCAGCCTTCATGTATTTTATACAGCGAAATATCACAGCTGAAGTAACGATACTCCGGGCATTCAATGCCGGCATTGGAAAGAATATTCTCCCCTTGGTTAAAGTGGTCGCGATCGCATCGGCATTCAAACTCATCAAATACTATTATTTCCGGGAATACGAGGCGGAATTTGAGCAACAGCAACAGATCAAAGCGGAACTCGAGTTGTTAAAATCCCAGATCCATCCCAATTTTCTGTTCAATACCATGAACAGCCTTTTTGCGCATACCCTTAGAAATTCCGATGAATCACCGCAGATCGTTACTAAACTGTCAGACCTGCTTAGATTCATGATCTATGAAAGCGGCTGCACGTACATTCCGGTAAATAATGAGTTCGAGCTCCTGAGCAACTATGCAGGTCTGGAAAGACTCCGTCATGGTCCCGACGTAGACTCGGCCATGACATTCTCAGGCGAAACTGACGACAAGATGATTAGGCCCCTTTTACTACTGCCATTGGTGGAGAACTGTTTCAAGTATGGAACCGATGAAGACGTAGAACAAAAATGGGTGAGCATCAATTTTCATATTGAAGGAAATACGCTTTTTGCAAACCTTGCCAACAGCAAGGCAACGCGCGCCGCAACTTTCCCCAAAAACCAGAATTACAAAGGCCTGGGATTAGAAAACGTAAAGAAAAGGCTGATGCTGCTTTACCCCGAAAAACACAAACTAAGCATCCATGATTCAGAAGACATGTTCCAGGTATCGCTGGAGATCGAAATGGATGATGCCGCAACACTAATAGATCAGGATCCTAATCTTAAAAAAGAGATACATGATATGGAAATGCTTGTTGGTTGACGATGAGCCCCTTGCGATAGAAGTGCTTCAAAACCATATTATGGCCGTTGAGCAAATTGAGGTAGTGGGCACATGCAATAGTGCGCTGACTGCTTTGGAATTCCTGAAAGTCAATACCGTTGACCTGATGTTCCTGGATATCCAAATGCCTAAACTACCTGGTACGGCCATGCTTCGTACGTTGCAGGTGCGTCCGAAAGTGATCTTCACCACCGCCTTCAAGGAATATGCCGCAGACGCTTTTGAATTGGATGCGGTTGACTATTTGCTCAAACCTGTATCCTTTGAAAGATTTCTTCGGGCCATCAATAAACTGCCAAACTTAAACCTGCCCGTAAGCCAGACCCCGGCTACGCCAGAAGAAAGCGGGTTTATCTATTTCCGCCATGAAAGGAAAATGATCAAGTTATTTTACGATGAGATCGTGTATATCGAAAGCATCAAAGATTATATCAAGATCTTCAGGGACGGGAATTCTCCGATACTAGTCAAACAAACCATTTCAGCCACAGAAGACATGCTGCCCCGGCAATTGTTTGTTCGCATACACAGGTCTTTCATTGTGTCCGCTCGGAAAGTTACTGCCTTCACCAAGAATGATGTCGAGATCAGCCGGATAGAAATTCCAATAGGCAAACTATACAAAGACCAATTGAAAAGGCTTGCCCATATCAATCCTGATGAGAAGTGAGCAGGAGGCAACTCCCGCTTTTCTTTTGATCAGATGGCCTGGTGATTAAAAGGCTGCAAGACCATTTCCGACACAACCCCTGATGCCGGCTGCTGGCAAAGAAACCATATGGCCCGTGCGGCTTCATCCGACCTGATCATTTTCTCTTTCTGAACGCGAAGATTAATATTGTCCCAAAAAGGGGAATCAACCCCGCCCATAAAAATATTGGTAATTCGTATTTCTGTTCTTTTCAATTCCTCCCTGATACTTTGCATCATGCCTACCAGTCCGTATTTAGAGGCCGAATAAGCTGCAGCTCCTGCCATTGGCACTTTGCCAAGCACTCCCGGAATATTGATGATCAATCCCTTTCCTGAAATCTTCATGGCAGGTAAAAATGCTTTCACAAGTAAGAAGGATCCTTCGAGGTTAACTGCCAGGGAGGTCCTGAAATCTTCCAGGCTCAATTGCTCTAGCGGTTTAATCAAACCGATACCCGCTGCATTCACCAGTATATCGATCTGGGGAACGATGGCATGGATGGATGCACTCATTTTCTCAATGGCTACCGGATCGGTAATATCCACTTCGAATACCCGTTCTCCGGGGATATCCTGCTCAAGGGCAATTTGTTGTAGTTTTTCAACATTGCGGCCTGCAATAAAAACCTGTGCACCACTTTGTACAAGCAGCTTCACGGTAGCTTCGCCAATTCCCCCTGTAGCCCCGGTCACCAAAACGTTCTTGTTATTCAGCTTCTCCATACTGTGGAATAACATCAGCGCGTTGATTTTGTTCTTCACAAACATTAGATTTTACAAACCCCTTTCCTCCTTCCCGAGGTCTTAATTAACTATCTTCACGCCACGAATCAGACTATGAAGATCACAAGAACCGAGATCTATAAACTGACCATCCCGATGGAACCTTTCGTGATCGCAACGGAGGTTTCATATTACACCCAGAATATTTTCATCCGCATACATACTGATGAAGGTATTGTTGGCATGGGTGAATGTTCCGCTTTTCCTATGCTGGTTGGTGAAACACAGAATACCTGCTTTGAAATAGCTAAAGATTTCGCAAGAATCACCCTGGGTAAGGATCCCCTCGACATACCGGGAAGGATGCAGGAACTTCACCAGTACATAGCCTTTAATTCCACCATTAAAAGTGCCTGGGATATTGCCCTCCACGATATCGCCGCCAAGCATGCCGGCCTCCCCCTGTATGCATTTTTAAATGGGAAAATAAAACCCATTCATACTGACCTTACCATTGGAATTGACAGCCCTCAAGCAATGGCTGCCAAAGCAAAAGACTTCATCGCAGATGGGGTGACCATGATCAAAGTGAAACTTGGGAAAAAAGGACCGGAAGATGTAGAGCGGATCAGGCTGATCAGGGAGGCTGTAGGGAACGATATCATCTTACGAATAGATGCTAACCAGGGTTGGAATTTTGATACAGCCGTAGCCACGCTACAGGCATTGGGACAATACGATATACAATTTTGCGAACAACCCATTCCCCATCAGTACGACAGTCTGTTGCCGCAACTCAGGAAACAGTCGCCCATCAAGATCATGGCCGATGAATCGGTATTTGATCATCATGATGCCATCAGACTGATCGAAGCAGATGCCATCGATTATATCAATATTAAACTGGCCAAATCCGGTGGTCTTCTGGAAGCCCGAAAAATTGCCGACGAAGCAGAAAAAAGGGGTATCGAATGTATGTTGGGTGGAATGCTGGAAAGCCGCCTGGGCCTGACAGCGAAAGTTCATTTCGCCATGTCGCATAACAATATCAAATTTTACGACCTTGATACTTGTCTGCTGGGGCAGTTGAAGGACCCCGTGACCGGCGGTGCAGTGTACAAGAATTATTTCCTCGAAATCACGGACCAGCCTGGAATAGGTGCAGATATTGATGACGAATTCCTGGCCGGATGTGAAAAAATCATTATTTAATAAAAGCATTATGGACGCTAAGAATCCTGCAGACAGCCTGATCATTATGACTGAACTGGTATTACCGAACGATACCAATCTGTTCGGCAACCTCATGGGTGGAAGGTTAATGTATTGGATGGATATAGCAGCTGCATTATCTGCTGGCAAACATTGCAATGCGCCGGTAGTAACAGCTTCGGTCGACAATATTTCTTTTGAATCACCCATAAAACTGGGCAACGTGGTACATATTGAAGCCAAGGTGACCAGGGCTTTCAATACATCTATGGAAGTGCACCTAAATGTTTGGGGAGAGGATCTCACCCATCAGTACCGCTATAAAAGCAACCAGGCCTATTATACATTTGTGGCTTTGGATCCCAACCGAAAGCCGAGGCCGGTTCCGCAACTGATCCCGCAGACTGAAGAGGACATGAAACTTTTTGATGGGGCACTCAGGCGAAGACAACTCAGGCTGATCCTGGGAGGCAAAATGAACCCCGATGATGCCGCAGAACTAAAAGCCCTGTTTATTAAGGATTGATCTTGAGCGACTGGAAACAACAAGACTGATAGATCCGTAAAAACTATTTGTCCAGTTTGGACATGAGGTGGTGCTTTCCCTTCATCATGTAGTTACGGCTCTGTTCGATGGAATCCATCACTTTGTCCAGAATGTTATCAACCGTATCATTATAATCCAATTCCAGCGGTGCTTTAAATCTGACCGATAACAGAGAACCTTTTTTCTTGAATTGAAGGCCTTTCTTATTGAAGGCCCTCCAAAAGCCGTTGATGACCACAGGAACAACAACGGGCCTGTTCTGCTTGATAATATGGGCTGTGCCTTTCCTGCCCGGAGCAAATGGCTTTGTTGTGCCTTGAGGAAAGGTGATCACCCAACTTTTTTGAAGCGCTTCATCGATCTTGGCCGTGTCCAGCACATCCACTTCTCTTTTGATATCCTCGCCCTGGCTTCTCCAGGTACGCTTAACCGTTAAGGCTCCAGCCATAGAAAAAATGCGGCTGATAAAACTACCTTTCATCGTTTCTTCTGCAGCCACATAATATACATTCGTAAAGGGGTTCAGCAGGTAAAATGGCAGACCGAGCCTGTTTTCTTTTCTCCACTTCACAGCGCAGAAAATGTGAAGAAACGTGATCACATCCGCGAAATAGGTCTGGTGATTGGAAACAAACAGCACATTGCTCCTGGGCAGCGTCTTTAAGTGTTCTGTTCCGGAAATATTGATCTTATTGACCAGCGCAAGGCCGGGATAGGATACCGCGCCAACCAGGGCATAAACAATCTTTCTCAGGGGTCTAAAATTCTTCAAGTGTTCAGTAATCGAACTCATGAACGTTTTATATGTGAAACAATCGATCGCAATATAAGGAATTTGAGTGTGCAAGGCACCGAGGGCGGCTACAACCTATTTGTATAAACGAACTGGCACAAAAAAATGAACCCGGTTCATTTTTTGAAGGCAGAACGGTAATATTGTTTAACCTTTATGACTTATTCGTTAATCATATTCAACATTAAAAATATATTTGCCGTCGGATTGCTGAAATAAGAACTAAAAGTTAATATTTATGTTTCTACGGTACGCGGTACGAGCCGCTATTAAAAACCATATAATCATTAGTTATGCCAACAAATCTGTTAGAAGTTGTCGCCATTGCGAAAGACAACTATGTTGCCTTTACGTTTTTCATCGGTACGATGGCCATGATGGCCGCTTCAGTTTTCTTCTTTTTTGAATTGTCGAACACCGACAAAAAATGGAGAACTTCTGTGTTAGTCTCTGGCCTTATCACCTTCATTGCGGCAGTGCATTATTACTACATGCGCGGTTACAACCTGGAAACAGGACAATCACCTACCTTCTTTAGGTATGTTGACTGGATTCTTACTGTACCCCTTATGTGTGTTGAGTTTTACCTCATCACAAGGAAAGTTGGAGCTACACAAAAACTTCTCTGGAAACTGATTGCTGCAGCACTGGTAATGCTCGTTACAGGTTATATCGGTGAAGCCATATATGGTGGCGAAGCACAGAGTTGGATATGGGGAGCTATCAGCGGAGCTGCTTATTTCTATATTGCTTACCTGGTATGGTTTGGAGATGTTGCGAAGCTTGCTGGCAACGCCGGACCTGCTGTTGCGAAAGCGAATAAAACACTGGCCTGGTTTGTATTGGTAGGATGGGCGATCTATCCACTCGGGTATATCCTGGGTACCAAAGGTGGTCTTTTCGGCATGCAGATGGTTGCTGACCCTGCAGCCGCAGCGGCATCAATGGACATTATCTACAATATCGGTGATGCGGTTAATAAAATTGGTTTTGGTCTTGTGATCTATGCACTAAGCAGGTCAGAAGAAAAAGCCTGATCCTGATTTTGAACAGGTGGGCTTGGGTAAAGCCCACCTGTTTCTTTGTATTTAAATGCTTTCCATATGGAGTTCATTCAGAAGAAAGGACTGGTGCACCACCCGGTCTGGGATAACTGGTTATTGATCACCTGGGTATTATTATCAGTGATTCATTTTTTTATTCCGTTGAATGGCACCATACAGATCACCCTGTTTATTTCCATCATCTTGCTGACCGGAATTCCCCATGGAGCACTGGATCATCTTGTTGAAGAAAAAAACAGTGTCAAGAGAAATAAGACTTTCTCCATGTTAAAATTCCTGGGCACCTATTTTCTCAGGATGGCGGTATTTGCCCTGCTCTGGTATTTCGTCCCCCTACTCTCTCTTGGTATATTCCTTGTTCTGTCTGCCTACCATTTCGGAGAGACGGATCTTGCTAAACTTCCTTTTAGCGGACCGGTACTTACCTTGCTCCAAATCAGTTATGGGTTAATGGTGCTTTCATTCATCTTATTGACGCACCTGCAGGAGGTCATGCCGATCATTAATGGGCTCCCCCAATTGAGCAATCATCCCTTTCTACTTTATGTCAATGAATTTAGATTCGTTTTCCTGATTATCATCTCTTCCCTGAGCTTGGGTTTAGGCTTGTTCCTCTATGGAAAAGATCATCGTAAGGACGGTCCTACATACCTCAGTTTCAGCATCCAGCTGATCTGCGTCTTATGGGTGATCGTCAGTCTTCCCTTAACCCTTTCGTTCACCTTCTATTTTGGATGCTGGCATTCTCTTCATGCCCTGAATAACATACGCCACCATTTGTCGGACCATCCCATCAGGCCATTATCCTGGGGTGCCATGATGCGCAAAAGCCTCCCATTCTCGCTGGCTGCATGCCTGATGATCGCTATGCTGGTGATCTGGGCAGGAAACACCTACAACGCGCCCGTGATGATGATGGGATTCTTTATTGGAATCGCTATCCTTACTGCCCCCCATCTTGAAATAATGAGCAAGATGCAGCGCCACCTTGATGAATAGTTTGAGACGAGCTGTATTTTCGCGGATATGAAAATTCAGTCTGCCATTTTTGATATGGACGGTCTTCTAATTGACTCAGAACCCCTTTGGTATGAAACTGCCTTAGAAGTGTTCCAACCACTCGGCATTCACCTCACTCCTGAACTATATGCCAGTTCGATCGGGTTAAGAACAAAAGAATTTGTCGACAATTGGTTCTCCCGCTACCAGATCGATACGTCAATTGCCCCAAAAACAGTTGAGCAGATCAATGAACTGGTTGTTGAAAAGATCAGGCTAAAAGGCGAAGCTATGCCGGGGGTCCTTTCAGTGCTCGACCAGTTCAGGAACCGCGGCTTAAGTATAGGTCTGGCTACTTCCTCACCCATGAGGCTCATCAACGTGGTAGTGGATAAACTAGGCATCAATGATTTTTTTTCCGCATTCAATTCTGCGGAACACCTGGTCCATGGCAAACCTCATCCACAGGTATATCTCGATTGTGCCTCGGCGTTAGGAACTCCTCCGGTGAATTGTGTTTGTTTTGAAGATTCTTTTTATGGAATGATTGCAGCAAAAGCCGCCAGGATGAGCTGTGTTGTGGTTCCCTTGCACAGTGTCAGACAGGAAATGAGGTTTCAGGCCGCGGACCTGGTTTTGCCCTCGCTGGAAGATTTCAATCTTGATGAGTTCGAGGCGGGATTATAATTCCTGAGCGACTAAAAGACATAAAAAAACCCCGCTAAAAGCGGGGTTTTTGTTATTTACTCGGCCACCTCTTCGGGGCCGCCTTCTTCCATCTTCTTCTTCAGTTCGGCAAGTATGCCAAGATCACCAAGGGTGGTCTTCTCAACTTTGGCCTGAACGTCTTTCACAGCCTTCTTGGTTTTTACTGCTTCAGCTTGTTTTTCTTTCACTACTGCTACTTTCTCTTCAACTTTAGCTTGCTCCCATATCCTGGCATGACTTACCACGATACGTTTTTCGTTACGATCGAACTCGATCACAACAAAAGGAAGTGTTTGCTCAACCAATACGGGTGTACCATCTTCTTTCACCAGGTGACGTCCGGGTGCAAATCCTTCCAGTCCATAAGGAAGCTGTATGGTAGCGCCTTTATCATCTTTGCGTGAAATGGTTCCTTCATGAACGCTTCCAATGGCAAAAGTTTCCTGTAATGTATTCCAGGGATCTTCTTCCAATTGTTTGTGTCCAAGATGGAGCTTGCGATTCTCTTTATCGATATTCAAAATGGCCACGTCAATGTTGGCGCCAACTTTAGTGTACTCAGAAGGATGGTTGAATCTCTTCAGCCAGCTCAAGTCACTAATATGGATCATACCGCCAATGCCGGGTTCCAATTCTACAAATACACCATAAGGAGTGATGTTCTTAACTGTGCCTTTATGACGGCTTTCCATCGGATACTTATTCTCGATCTCATTCCATGGATCGGAAGTCAGTTGTTTGATTGAAAGACTCATCTTACGGCTGCCTTTATCCAGTGTTACCACTTTTGCTTCATACTCATCGTTCAACTTGAAGAACTCCTTCGCATTGATCGGTGTATTTGCCCAAGTGATCTCACTTACGTGTACCAGACCTTCAACACCCGGAAGTATTTCAAGGAAAGCACCGTAATCTTCAATATTCACCACTTTACCCTTCACCAATGCACCTTCATGCAGGGTTTCAGGTAAGGTATCCCAAGGATGAGGAGTGAGTTGTTTCAGACCCAGGCTGATCCTGCGCTTCTCGTCGTCAAAATCAAGCACAACAACATTCAGTTTCTGATCCAGCTTCAATACTTCAGCAGGATGGTTGATCCGTCCCCAACTAATGTCAGTGATATACAACAATCCATCAACGCCACCAAGATCAAGGAATGCACCGAAATCAGTGATATTCTTGATCGTACCTTCCAGAACCTGACCTTTCTCGAGCTTGCTCATGATTTCCATGCGCTGGGCTTCGATATCACTTTCGATAAGGGCTTTGTGTGATACAACGGCATTCTTAATGGCTT
Organism: Sphingobacteriales bacterium; assembly: GCA_031375135.1. GTDB lineage: Bacteria > Bacteroidota > Bacteroidia > Chitinophagales > Chitinophagaceae > Pollutibacter. Next base: position 11,291 of record JANMHK010000139.1, read on the forward strand.
CGTTGATCTTCACTACTTTGAACTCCATCGTCTTACCTACAAACTGATCGTAATCAGTGACAGGCTTCACATCGATTTGTGAGCCTGGCAGGAATGTTTCCATGCCATAGATGTCGACAATAAGTCCACCCTTAGTTTTGCTGGTAACCAGACCGCTGACAACTTCACCTGTTTTGTGAACTTCAACAATCCTTTCCCATGCACGTGTGATCCGGGCCTGCTTGCGGCTGAGGTGAAGGTGACCATCCCGGTCTTCCTTTTCAACAACCATAACTTCCACGAGGTCACCCAATTTCAAATTGGGCAGATCACGGAATTCATTCAGGGAAATCAGACCATCACTTTTGAAGCCGATATTGATAACGGCATCGGTCTTGGTAATTCCTACAAGAATACCTTCAATCATCTCACCATCGGTGATCGTCCTGAATGTGTTCTCATAAGCTGAGTCGTACTTAACTTTCTCTTCCGCTGTGTAGGAAGTGACGTTCCTTTTGTCTACGCTCCAGTCAAAATCATCATGAGCTGAAACGAGAACGGGGGCAGTTTCTAGTGTTTTGTTTTCTTCCACTTAATAAGTCCTCCTTTTGTATAAATTACAGGGTTTTTTGGGGCCCTGTTTTGGGGAGGCAAAGTTAAGCGCTTTTTTAGTGAAATCTCCTATTTTCTGGCAGTTCCTTTAAACTACTCAAAAAAAATATTATCATACTGATTATCAATGGGTTAGAAAGCCATTTTTGAACAAGGGAAACGGCTCCTCGAAGAAATTGACAGATGCCAATATTTACACCATGGCTTTAATGGCCGCCGCCAGCTTATCCAACTCGCGTTTACTGGTGTATACATTCGGCGTAATCCTGACCCCATGGATGTTCTCCCAGTTGATCGCCACTGTGTGTATTTTATGTTTATTAAAAAGCTCCCCAGACACCTCTTCCGGCTTTTTGCCTTTAACAGCAATGTTGGCGATCGCGCAGGACTGGTGTTTGGTATCCGGCTGATAAAATGAAATTCCAGGTATATCTTTTACCTGTTTCACCCAATGGTCTTTAAGCAATCTTAACCGGTCCTCTTTTCTTTTTGAACCCATCACGTTGTGAAAATCGGCTGCCGTTCCAATGGCCATCTCTGAAGCAAACGATCTTGTTCCCAGGGATTCAAATTTCCGGATGTCCGGACCGTCCGGCTCATTATTCGAAAGCAGGGCCCACACTTTTTTGATCTTGTCTTTCTTCACGTATAACAACCCACTTCCAAATGGTGCGCTCATCCATTTATGGAGAGAAGAAGCAAAATAATCACAGCCCAGATCCGGTACCCTAAAATCAAAATGCGCCAGGGTATGGGCACCATCACCGATCACTTCAATATTTCGTTTATGCGCTTCCTCAGCTATTCTTTTAATTGGAAGTATCTGACCCGTCCAATTGATTAGATGGGTGACATGAACCAGTTTTGTTCTGGGAGTAAATGCTGCAGTATACATTTTCACGATCTCTTCATCATTCAATACTGGCAGTGGAAGGTCAAGCCATACCAACTTCACACCATCGCGCTTCTCCCGCTGTTTCCAGGCATTGATCATATTCGGGTAATCCTGTTTGGTAAGAACAACTTCGTCACCCCGATTCAGGTCCAGACCAAATATCACCGTATTCAACCCTTCTGTTGCGTTTCTGTTGATGGCTACTTCTTCTGTATCACAACCGCAGATCTCAGCCAGTTTCTGCCGCAATGGTTCACGTCCCTGATCAAGGATCTGCCACATAAAATAAGAAGGTGCTTCATTGCAATATTGGTAGAACCTGATGTGCGCGTCCTGTACAACCTTGGGCTGCGGCGCCACCCCACCATTATTTAAATTGATCACGTTGGGACTCATCGTAAATGATTCCCTTATCCATCCCCAGAAATCTTCATCATCCGGGCCACCGGCATCTCCATAATTGGCCTGGCGCGACAAATGCCTTTCAGCTCGCTTAGCAAAAACAGGATTGGCAAAAGCCAAAAAACCCAGCCCGGTGCCAAGAAATTTTCTTCTTTCCATGTTGATGGTTGTATAAGATTAATGTAAAGCTTTTTGGGCAATGTCGTGCCCCGCATTAAAGCCGCTGGTCCATGCATGCTGGAAATTGTATCCGCCAGTAATTCCATCAACGTCCATGACCTCGCCTGCAAAATAGAGTGCTGGAACTTTACGACTTTGCATCGTATCCGGATCAATTTCGGATAAAGTTACACCGCCTGCTGTAACGAATTCCTCCTTAAAAGTGGTTTTACCGGAGATCTGTATCTGGTAGGTAACCATATTCCTTATCAGCTTATTTTGCTGGACCGAATTCAATTCTGCCCATTTCTGATCGCCGATATTTGACTCTCCCACCAGAAATTCCCACAAACGCTGTGGCAATCCAAATGGTGACTTACCCCTTAACCTGATCGATCCATTTCGATCCCGAAACGAAATAATATAATCCCTGAAACTGTTTTCATTGAATTCAGGCAACCAATTGATGACCACATTGGCCTTATACTGTCTGGACTCAAGATCCCGGGCCAGCCAGGCTGATAAACGGATCACTGCGGGACCACTCAATCCCCAATGCGTGATCAATAAAGGGCCCTGCTCTTTCTGCTTCAGTTCAGGGATCCTGATCTCCGCTTCTTCCACTGCCACACCCATCAATTTTGTAATGGGATGCCCGGGTGCATTGAAGGTAAACAAGGACGGAGAAGGTGGAACAAATACATGTCCGAGTGAGGACATCCATCCATACTGCTCCTTCTTCGGATATCCCCCCGTGGCGATGCAAAGATATTCTGACTCAAACTGCATTTTCTCCGCGCCACGCTCCGCCTCAATTCGCCAACCCTGCTCTCCCACACTCAAATTGGAAACACTGATGTTCAAAAGAATTTCAACTCCATATTTGTCGGCTTCACGCATCAGGCAACTGATGATCGTTTCACTGCTATTCGATACCGGAAACATTCTTCCATCCGGCTCGGTTTTCAATTCCACGCCCCGTTCCCTGAACCAATCTACTGTATCTGTTGTAAAAAACCGGTGAAATGAACGCTTCACAAAATTCTTTCCCCGCGGATATCGGCTAGCCATGTCCGTTATATCAAAACAGGCGTGCGTTACGTTGCACCTTCCACCCCCGCTCACCCTAACTTTGGAAAGTAGTTTAGATGTCTTCTCAAGGATCTGAACCTTAAGTTCAGGGGCCAGCCTGGCAGCATTAACAGCACAGAAAAAACCTGCCGCCCCGCCTCCAACTACAATAAGTTTTTGCTTTGCCATATTATTTCATCATCATGATCGACGCCATGGTTTCAATACCATTCCAAAGATTCCGGATCCTTATGTTTTCATTCTCGGCGTGCTGGTTATTATCATGGTTTGCCAAAGGCACTGTAATGGTCACTGCTCCAAGATATTTCTCAAACAGAAAAAGCGGCAGACTTCCCCCGGCCGTAGGTATCAGTACCAACGGATCATTGGTGGTAGTTTGAACTGCACTGATAATTTTTTTTGCAGCAGGCAGGTCCATCCTGGTCTTCTGCGCATTATAACCCTTTTTCATGTCCACCTGGATCAACCTGGCATATTTTTCACGTTCTTCATCCGTAGGTGGTTTTTCAACTACATGATAGCCTTTCGATTTAATATGACTAATCACCTTTTCCTGCTGCCGTTTCCAGTCGTTTCCCGCCACCAACCTTAGATCCAGTGAAGCTACCGCCTTCACTGGAATTACATTGGCAGAAAGGCTACCGACATCGGCACTTTTTATTCCATTGATGTTGAGGGAGGGAAGATTATAGGAACCGTATAAACTTAGGCTGGCCCTTTCCGGATCTTTGATTCCCAGTTCCATTTTCATCTGTTCTTCAATGGACGGAAGATTTGCCAGCGCGTCCTTCTCCGCTTTACTCAGTGGGATCACATCATCATAAAACCCAGCAATGGTCACTTCTCCTTTCTCGTTCTTCATCGAACTCAGCAGCTGCACGAGCTGCCACGCGGGATTTGAAACCCAGTTGCCATAATGGCCGCTATGCAAAGGTTTTTTGGCCCCAAAAAGCGTAAGCTCCATATTGGCGTCACCTCGAACACCGAAGACAATGCTTTTTCTGCCGGACTGATGTACCGGGCCATCGCATATGATCCAAAGATCCGAACGGAGCAGTTCTTTATGAGCGGTGATGATCTCCTGGAGATGAGGAGATCCCGCTTCTTCTTCACCTTCGAAAAAGAATTTAATATTCACAGTTGGTTTCAGAGAAGAAGCCACCATGGCCCGATAGGCCGTTAAGATCGCCATCACCCCCGCTTTATCATCCGAAGCTCCGCGTGCAAAGATCCTCCAATCGGGATTGATCTTTGTTGAGGCATCCGGAACGGGCAGTATCTTAAACTGATCACCCAATGGACCGTTGCCAATTGTTGGCACAAACGGACTTAAACCAGTTGACCAGTTTGCAGGATTAACTGGTTGGCCGTCGTAATGCGCATAAAAAACCAGCGTCTCTGTGGCACCCGGAGTTTTTACTTCACCATAAACAACCGGAGCAACACCGGGACTGGGAGATCTCAATTGCTGTACATGATCAATTCCCGAAGCCTCCATCATTTTCATGATAGTGGTTGCGTTTTTTGCAAGCGAAACAGTGTCTGAAGCAAGATTAGGAATCGATAAAAATGATAGGTACTCACTCAGTAACCGATTTTCATTTTTCTCCCTCCAGGATCTCAGTTCCATAATCTCCTTCGTTTGGGCAAAGCTGATATGAACAGATACAAGCCATAAAAGGCAGGATACGAACAATTTATTCATGGGTTAAATATACCAAGTCAGTAGATTATTATTCGAAACAGGCCAACATCACTTCGAAAGACAGTTCAGAAAAATCATGGATCACCAGGTCGGCATCTGCCAGGTCAATATCAGGGTGGGTATTCGCAATCGCGATACATTTCATGCCCGCTGCTTTTGCCGCAGACACGCCGCTCACAGCATCTTCCAATACAATGCAATGCGCAGGGTCAACCTGCAGTCTATCTGCCGCCAACAAAAATATATCCGGCTCCGGCTTGCCATTCATCACCTCTTCGCCAGTAACAAAAATGGAAAAATATTTCGCAAGCCCTGATTCCTTCATAACCAGTTTCATCTTCATCTTTCTTGAACTGGTGGCGAGGCCAATAGGGATATGATTCGATTTCAGCTCCTGTAAAAACTTTTCGGCAAATGGCATGGTTAAGATTCCTTTTTCCTGCACGATCTCCTCAAAATATTCCATTTTCTTATGCATGGCAACCTGCGCTTCCTCACCATCAAGACGGAGTCCTTCGCGAACTACATCATAACTTTTCTTGCCTAGTAATGGGAAATACTCGGCCCAATTCAATTGTTTCCCGTAATGGAGAAAGAGTTTTTGCCAGGCCAGAAAATCTGCTTCAGTAGTGGCTACAAGGGTTCCATCCATATCAAAAATAACCGCTGCCGGCAGCCTGACCTGATTGCTTTTTATATCATTCCCGGAAGGCACCGTTTTTTTAGCTCCATTCATACCGCAAGGTTAAACATGTTTGACCAAAAAAATGATTCCTACCTACCCAAGCATCCTAAATGGGAGAAAAATGCCATCCTCAGGGCTGGTGTAATTGGGGTCAACCACAGCGTAATGCAATGATCTTAAAAGCAGATAACATGGATACAATTGGAGGGAAACTCATCCTTGACAGATGCGCGGTCTTTCAATCAGTAATCACTGAATAGCTCAGGGTTTGCTTTTTCGCAGGCAATGATGGGATCGAACGAAGATAGAATGTCGGCCTTGTTCTTTTTGATACAGATATTGTGTTCGTAATGGGCGGCGGGCTTGCCATCTTTTGTCCGGACCGTCCATCCGTCGGCATCATAAAAAACGTCTTTTGTACCCAGGTTGATCATGGGTTCAATAGCGATCACTGAATTTTCTTTCAGTTTGGGTCCTGAGCCTTTTTTACCAAAATTCGGAACCTGGGGATCCTCGTGTAAATGTCTGCCCAGACCATGCCCTACCAGTTCACGAACCACACCGTAGCCATGTCTTTTCTCTGTATAGTCCTGAATGGCGTTTGCGATATCTCCAACCCTGTTACCCACAATCGCTTTCTCGATACCCCGGTATAACGATTCGCGCGTTACGGCCATCAGTTGGATCACTTCGGGCACCGGCTCTCCGATGGCAAAAGTATAGGCACTATCTCCGTGGAAGCCGTTCTTATAGACGCCAACGTCAACAGAAACAATATCGCCCGACTTCAACACATGGTTTCCCGGGAAGCCATGCACTACCGCATCATTGACGGAAATGCAGGTAGCAAAAGGATAGCCTTTATAGTTTTTGAATGAAGGAACTGCACTGTGATCGCGGATATACTGGTCCACCATTTTATCCACCTCAAGACTGGTGAGGCCGGGCTTTAAAAAAGCAGCCACCTCAGCTAAGGTGGCACTTACTAATAAGCTGCTTTCTCTAATTAGTTCTATTTCCGCGTTTGTCTTAATATAGATCATCAGATGGAAGAAGTAGTCGCTGCTTGCCTTCCCTGGATCCTTCCGCCTTTCATGAGGCCATCATATTGACGCATAAGAAGGTGTGTCTCGATCTGCTGAAGCGTATCGAGGATTACACCCACCATGATCAGGAGGGAGGTACCACCGAAGAATGTAGAAAAACTCTGAGTCACACCCATACGCTGGGCAATACCCGGAAGAATACCGATGATGGCAAGGAAGACGGCACCGGGTAAGGTGATCCTATCCATAACCTGACCGATATAGTCAGCTGTGGGCTGACCTGGTTTAACGCCCGGAATAAAGCCATTGCTTTGTTTCAGGGAGTCCGACATTTGTTTTGGGTTAAAGATCAGCGCCGTGTAAAGGAAGGTAAACCCAATTACCATTACGGCATAGATCACCATGTACCAGAAATTGCTATGATCGTTAAATATCCGGGCAATACCCTTACCAGTTTCGAAATTGGTGAAAGAGATCAAAGTTGGCAGGAACATAATGGCCTGGGCGAAGATGATGGGCATTACACCTGAAGCGTTCACTTTCAAAGGCAGGAACTGACGAGCGCCGGTAAACTGCCTGTTGCCTACGATCTGCTTGGCATAATTCACGGGTATCTTTCTAACGCCCTGTACCAGAATGATCAGTCCCATAATAATGGCGATCAGGAAGGCGATCTCCACCAGGAAGATCAAAAGTCCGCCACCGCCACGGGCCTGCTTGGAAGCAAATTCCCCAAGGAACGATTGTGGAAGCCGGGCAAGGATACCCACCATGATAATGATGGAAGTACCATTTCCCAAACCTTTGTCCTGGATCTTTTCGCCGAGCCACATCACAAACAAGGTACCTGCTGTTAATACAACTACTGTAGAAAGCCAGAAAAAACCCTGATACGATTCGATCAGTGCATCGCGATTTACGTTCCTTAAATAAGCAACATAAGCTGCGCCCTGGAGCAGGGTTACTGCAGCAGTCAGGTAACGGGTCCACTGGTTGATCTTCTTCCTTCCGCTATCCCCTTCTTTCTGCAATTTCTGCATCTGGGGAACGAGGATGGTCATCAACTGCATGAAGATAGAGGCAGAGATATAAGGCATGATGCCGAGTGCAAATATGGACGCGTTGGAGAATGAACCACCTGCGAACGTATCAAAAAGACCAAGAAGGCCTTCTTTAGCACCGGAAAGATCAAGTTTATTAGGATCTATACCAGGCAAAACAACGTGGGATCCGAAACGATAGACCAGGATCAGGAGCAGTGTCACAATGATCTTACTGCGCAGTTCTTCTATACTCCAGATATTCCTAAAGGTCTGAAAGAATTTCTTCACAGAGGAATGATTTAATGCTGTAAAAGTTAGGCGTATGTTATCATACGCCTGTAAATATCGGGAAATTAATTGAGTATCTCGATGGTTCCGCCGGCTGCTTCAATGGCTGCTTTAGCTTTCTCACTAACAGCATTCACCTTGAACCCGATTTTGCTTTTCAGTTCCCCATTTCCGAGGATCTTAACTTTATCGGTTCTGTTCACCAACCCATTGATGAACAATGTTTCGATGCTGAAATCAGTGATACCATACTTTGCAACGATCTCTTCGATCTGGCCGAGGTTGAATACTTTATACTCTACGCGGCTAATGTTCTTGAAACCACGTTTTGGTATCCGGCGCTGAATAGGCATCTGTCCGCCTTCGTGGCCTAACCTTTTCTGATAACCGGTACGGGCTTGAGCACCCTTGTTACCTTTTGTAGATGTACCACCGTGTCCGGAGGCCTCACCACGTCCAATACGCTTAACTTTCTTGGTAGCGCCTTCTGCAGGCTTTAATAAATGAAGTTTCATGATATGTTTTTTACTTAACGCAGCTCCCTGTGCTGCTCGCATTTAAATAGACCTCCAGGGACGAGGATGAATTAGTTCAACTCAACCACCTTAACGAGGTGGTTGACTTTGGCCACCATACCCAGGATCTGGGGTGTTGCCTCAACTTCGACAGTGTTATTCAGTTTACGAAGGCCGAGCGCCTGCATCGTCCTTTTTTGGCGCTCTGATCTGTCGATCACACTTTTAACCTGTGTTATTTTAAGTTTCTTCATAATCTTTTTTTTGAAGGAATAGACTGATTATCAGCTATATACTGGTTATCCGTTGAATACTTTCTTCAAAGACAGTGACCTGGTTCTTGACACTTCGATCGGCTCACGCAGCATAGCCAAAGCCTTGAATGTAGCTTTCACCACATTGTGTGGATTGGCTGAACCCAGGGATTTTGCCAGTACGTCAGTGACACCTGCACTTTCCAGTACCGCACGCATACTTCCTCCGGCGATCACACCAGTACCATGGGCTGCTGGCTTGATCAACACTTTGGCAGCACCTTCTTTCGCAAGCTGATCGTGAGGAATTGTACCCTTCATCACCGGAACCTTGATCAGGTTCTTCTTGGCATCTTCAATACCCTTTGTGATCGCTTCCTGTACCTCTTTGGCTTTTCCAAGTCCGTGACCTACTACACCGTTTTCGTTACCAACCACTACGAGGGCAGAGAAACTGAAAGCACGTCCGCCTTTGGTGGTTTTCACAACACGATTAATCGCCACCACTTTCTCTTTCAATTCGAGATCGCCAGCTTTTACCTTGTTCAAGTTTACCTTAGACATTATTTTGTCAATTAATTATTTGTGTTAGAATTTAAGACCACCTTCACGGGCACCTTCAGCAACAGCTTTCACGCGACCAT
>JANMHK010000173.1:0-2946 GCA_031375135.1 Sphingobacteriales bacterium
GGGGTTTCATGATATGAAGCCATATAAGAAAAGGCTGGAAGAAGCCTATGATAAAACAGGCCTGCATGATTCTATTTCAGTAGCTGTAGGCCTTGTAGGCGGACTTGACCTTGTAGTCTGCTGCATGGATTTTAATTTCATTGGCGGTTCCCTGGGGTCTGTCATGGGGGAAAAAATTTCCCGGGCTTGTGACTATTGCCTGGAGCACAAGACTCCCCTCATGATCATTAGCAAGAGCGGTGGTGCCAGGATGATGGAATCAGCTTTTTCACTGATGCAGCTTCCCAAAACATTAGCTAAAATCTCTCTGCTTGCAGATGCAGGACTTCCCTATATTTCCCTTTGTACGGATCCCACTTATGGTGGCACCACAGCATCGTTTGCGATGATGGGTGATATCAATATGGGAGAACCTGGTGCATTGATTGGCTTTGCGGGCCCAAGGGTCATTAGAGAAACCATTAAAAAGGACCTTCCCGAAGGATTTCAAACGGCGGAGTTCTGTATGGAACATGGTTTTCTTGACCTGATCTCTCACCGTAAGGAACTGAAAGAGGTCATCGCCAAATTTCTGCTGCTGTTCAAGAATTAACAGGGCTGGCCATTCTTTTATATCATTCTTTTCATGGAGATAAAGAACCGTTCCGCATATTTTGAATACCAGATCGATGATAAATACGATGCGGGAATGGTATTGACCGGAACGGAAGTAAAATCCATCCGTTCGGGGAAAGTCAGCTTTAACGATAGTTATTGCATTTTTCAACAAGACGAACTCTTCGTAAAAAGCCTGCATATTTCTGAATACGAGATGGGCACTTATGCCAACCACGCTCCCGTTCGTGATCGCAAGCTTTTGCTTCACAAAAAAGAGTTGCGAAAAATGAAAGCCAAGATCAAGGAAAAAGGCTTCACCATTATTCCCTTAAGGATTTATTTTTCTGAATCCGGCAAAGCAAAAATTCAAATCGGACTCGCCAGGGGAAAAAAATTACACGATAAGAGAGAGAGCATCAAACAGCGGGATGCAGATCGCGAAATTAGAAGAATCACGAAGTAAGCCGGGCAAACTGAGCATGTAAATGTTATATTTGAACAACGATTTACTACCCATGCGATATATCATCTTTTTAATATTCACTCTTCTTGCAGGTCAGTCCTTTGCTCAAAAAGTGGCGGGAAGCTGGTACGGCAAAGCCGAGATCATGCTCGAGGGCCAGAGCCACAACTACCTGACTGAACTCATCCTCAAACAAAAAGGCTCTGAAGTTCAGGGCATCATGGGCTATTACTTTAAGAACCAATACCAAAGCTTTTTTGTAAAAGGGAAGTATAATGCCAAGACCAGATTTCTGCATATTGACGATGTTCCTATTCTTTTCTTCCGGTCTAACGATTCAAAGCCCTTTGTGAATTGCATCATGGATTTTGAAGCTACACTTACCGTATCAAAAGTAAAAAGTAACCTGCGGGGATTTTTCCTCCGAAACCCACAGTATAAGTATACTTGTCCTGACCTTACCCTGCTGTTCACATTAGATACGCAGGAAAAAACGGACAGCATTTTGAAAGAAGCAGTTGCTGTACAACGGGTTTGGAAACCGTTGCCTGAAGAAGCACTGGTCACTGCCGAGGCCATTGCTGAGAAAAAAATTGAGGCCCCGTCCCCGCAAGTTGCCAAATTTGAAGAACGAAAGATCCTGGTCACCAATGAAGTGGTGGTGAAATCAGATTCCCTACGTATTACCTTTTACGATAACGGCACGGTAGACGGTGATACCATTTCTGTTTTCTACAATAAAATACCCGTTCTTCAAAAACAGGGCTTGTCTGTTCAGGGCATTAACCTTTATCTGCAATTGGACAGCACTACTAAAATACATGACCTCAGCATGTTTGCTGAAAATCTGGGCTCGATACCCCCCAATACCGCCCTCATGATCATTCACGATGGAACTACCCGGCATGAAATTTTCCTGACGAGTAGCTTTACACAGAATGGCACCGTAAGGATCAGGCGTCAGTGATTATGAAAAGACGCATAATTTATACACTTAAATCCGTCATCATAAGTTATTTTTGCACATATGAGTTTGCATCCCAGTAGAATTGAGGTAATGAACTTCCTGGCCCAGAAAATGGATTCGATTATTTCTGAGTACCTGAAGGATATTGAAGAAAACTGGCAGCCTTCTGATTTGCTGCCGGAAAGTTCTCAAGCTGGTTTTTACGACCAGATTACCGAATTACGTGAAGCATGCAAGGAATTGCCCTATGATTACCTGGTTGTATTGGTAGGTGATATCATCACTGAAGAAGCCCTACCGACCTATGAATCCTGGCTCATGGACGTAGAAGGCATCAGCAAGACGGAACCACAAGGCTGGAGTAAATGGATCCGCATGTGGACAGCAGAAGAAAACCGTCATGGAGACCTGCTTAACAAATACGTTTACCTGTCGGGCCGCGTAAACATGCGCCAGATGGAAATCAGCACCCAGTACCTGATTGCCGATGGCATCGACATTGGAACGGCCAGAGATCCATACAGGAACTTCGTTTATACATCTTTCCAGGAGCTAGCCACCAATATATCCCACCGCCGTACGGCCACACTTGCCAAGCAATATGGCAATAATCATCTTTCAAAAATATGCGGTATCATCGCGTCCGACGAATTGCGGCATGCAAGGGCCTATAAGAGTTTTATCAAAGACATTTTTGATGTTGATCCAAGTGAAATGATGCTTGCGTTTGAGGATATGATGCGCAAGAAGATTGTAATGCCCGCCCACTTCCTTCGTCAGCAGGGCGAAAAAATGGGTAATGCGTTCAGTTATTTCAGTGATGCTGCACAGCGGCTCGGCGTTTATACCACAATCGATTACACAGACATTATGCAGAGCCTGGTAGATGAGTGGAACATTGCTAATATCAACGGGCTTA
>JANMHK010000194.1:0-8887 GCA_031375135.1 Sphingobacteriales bacterium
ATTGATCGCAGCAAATACCATTGTAGCAAGCACGATCATGAATTCTGATGCAGCAATTACAAAAAGATAAGCCATGGAAAATCATCATCATGAAAAGCGAATAGCCGGAGAGGACCTGAAAGGGCTTTATCAGAAGATCGATCGCAGGAATTTCCTTGGCCGCACTGCCATGGGTTTGGGAGCCATCGCTTTGCAACAAATGCTTCCTGTGCAAGCATCAGGAGCAACGCTGGAAGACCAGATCATGAAAATGCTTCCTTCTATTGCGCCTAAAGCGAAACGTGTAGTATTTCTTTTCATGGCCGGGGGACCTTCGCAGTTTGAAACTTTTGACTATAAGCCCAAGCTCCTCAATTTATATGGAACGCAATTACCTGATTCAGTAAGAAAGGGTCAGCGGCTCACGGGGATGAGCGCAAACCAGTCTGCACTGCCAATTGTACCATCCACTTACAAGTTCAATCAACATGGAGACAGCAGAACCTGGGTGAGTGAATTACTGCCTTATACAGCGCAGGTAGTGGATGAACTTTGCGTGATCAAGTCCATGCATACGGAACAGATCAATCATGATCCGGCCATAACATTTTTCCAAACCGGGCATCAGTTGCCGGGACGCCCTTCAATTGGGTCATGGCTGAGTTATGGACTGGGATCTGATAATAAAAATCTTCCGGCATTTATTGTATTAATATCAAAAGATGCTTCAAAGGACCAACCCTTATATGCAAGGCTTTGGGGAAATGGATTCCTGCCTTCCGAACATCAGGGTGTACAGTTCCGGGCGGGTAAGGACCCGGTTCTATTCCTGAAAGATCCGGATGGATATGATGGAGCAGATCGAAAAGAAATGCTGGAGCATTTGCAGAAGTTGAATGAGATCCAGAACGAGCCCTGGGGCGATCCGGAGGTGAACGCCCGGATCTCTCAGTACGAGATGGCATTCAGGATGCAAACCTCAGTTCCCGAGATCATGGACACTTCGCATGAACCTCCTGAAATATTTGACCTGTACGGACCTTCAAGTAAGGAGAGCGGAACCTTTGCAGCCAATTGTTTGCTCGCGAGAAAACTGCTGGAGAAAGACGTTCGATTTGTGCAACTGTATCACCAGGGTTGGGACCACCATGGCGGCCTTCCAAAAAACATGGAACAACAATGCAAGCAGATCGACCAGCCTTCTGCAGCATTGATCACCGATCTGAAAAGACGCGGCATGCTGGAAGACACGTTAGTGATCTGGGGCGGAGAATTTGGGCGCACGGTGTATTCGCAGGGTAAGATCTCAAAAGACAACTATGGCAGGGACCATCATCCCCGTTGTTTCACCATGTGGATGGCTGGCGCGGGTGTGAAGCCAGGATTTAATTATGGGGCCACGGATGATTTCAGTTACAATATTGTCAAGGATCCTGTCCACATACACGATTTTCAGGCTACACTGTTACACTTGATGGGCATCGATCATGAGCAGCTGACCTATAAATTCCAGGGGCGCAGATTCAGGCTAACGGATGTACACGGCGAGGTGGTCAAAGCTATCCTTGCCTGAGCCGGGGATCAGTTCACCAGGAAATGAAGGATTCGGCATGCATTGCCCTTGCTTTTTTCATTTCTGTCAGCAGACATACGGATCACTACCCAGTGTTTCTTATTTTCCAATTCATCGTTTAAGATGAGGTACCAGGGAAGATGTAGGAAGCCACTCCATTGTGTGTACAGATCCATCTTTTTGAACTTACCACCATCAATACGGTATTCAATCATCCCGGCGTCTGGACCGGAAGCAATGCAAATACCGATGGCCGTGCCTTCAAATGCCAATTCCATTTCAGCGCCCGGTTCGGTTGCGATGAACGCCTGGCGATTAACATACTGATCTCTTGTTCCTACCCCATCGGTCGGATTCCATTTTTCAACCAGGCTCCAGCCTTTCTTATTCTTTGCCTTATCAACAGAAAGATATTGGCCGGAAGAATAGCTGTATTTATCGAGTTTGGCAGGGATGCTATGATCTACCGGAGAAACGCCCGCTTTGAGATCATAAGCCCTGTTTAAAAACGATTTGATGGAAGCCACATACACTTCATGTCCGAACAGGGAAGGATGGAGATCCTTAAAATCATTCTTCCAGTTGAACTCGCCAGCTTTGATCCGGTCTGTGACTTCTTTAGCGAGATTAATGGAGTTCAGTTTATAGTGATCGGCGACTTTTTCATGGTTAACGATCTCGGCAGGAATGACGCCGTTATTGTAATCTTTCATTTTATCCGGGTCCACAAAATGCATCAGCACGATGTCCATCTTTGGATTAGACTGCAGTGCATGCCTTACAATGCCCTCCATCCCGCGTATCTGGCTGGTGGTGTTAAATTCATTTGTTCTGTCGTTCACTGCTGCTTCTTCAAAGAACAGGTCTATTTGTCCTGCTGCCAGCACCTCATCCTGCAACCTGAATGCACCAGGCGTACTTCCCGTAGAACTAATCCCGGCATTGATGAATTCGAACTGTGTTTCCGGGAATTTTTCTTTCAGGAAACTGCAGATCTTATTTCTCCAGGCTCCGTGTTCCGTGATAGATCCACCCATGAAGGCCACACGGCCTTTCTTTTCGGTGGTGAACCTGGTAAAACTATTTTTCAGATCGCTGCGAACAACATGAAATGCCCGGGGGTCCAATAATTTTTTAACCGGATAACTGTTGTTGTATATGAAATCAGCGATTTGTTCTGGATGCTCGATAGGGAAATGATGCCCTTCGAGGGCTTGTTCTCCCCGGGTCATCGGATACACGGTGGCAATGCCACCGGCCTTAATATAATTATTGACCAGAATGAAACTATTCTCAGCATTGGGAACGATCTTGTCGTTCAGTCCAACAGCATGCAGTACCGCCACTTTGCAGGCAGCGAGACCTTCGAGATGGTCTATGGGATTATCCTTATACTCCATAGCCTGGGCTTCTGTAAAGCCATAACTTTTCAAAACACCGCTCCAACTTTCAGGAGAACCTTTCCCGATTCCTTTACCACCTGGCCAGCTCTTAAAGTCGCACACAGGTGCTTCGGCATAGATGCATGACACATAAAGCGGATTTCTTTTTGCCCAGTTATATACATACAGACCACCGCGGCTTACGCCTTCGAGCGCAACCCGGGATGCAAAACCCGATTCCACCATGAATCTGTGAAAATCATCCCAGATCTGCATGGCAGCGGGTGAGCCATACATATCGTTGGTATTCAGATAAACTACGTGAAATCCCCTGGCCAGGAGGATGGAGTCCATATCTATGTGCCAGTTGGGGAAATGGGCATTCCAGATCCAGGGATTACCGGGAAGAGGTGAAACAGGTTTTACGATCCAGGCTTCTTTATTTTGAAAATTGAAATGTGAACGTTGGAAACCATGCCAGATATCCGTTTTCTGCTGAGCAGAAAGTGTTGACAAATTAAGAAGCAGGATAAAACAGGCCCCGCTAAGTTTACGCAATAGGCTTTTATTCATATTCGTTTTTAGTCTTTGTTGTTGTTTGCCCAAATTAAACATTAATGCTGCACCAAACTATTCCTGCTGCCAGTAGGCGAAAAATCCTTCTATAGATCTGATGAACAGTTTAAAATGGCAGTGGCTCGCAAATGGATAAACATAATGTTTTGCATACAGACTGCTGAGCAAAATCATAAAAAAGCAGACCTATTGAAACCTTTATAATGTGTACCTTGATGCAAACAGATCCCCATGGAAAAGATTCTTGTTCCGCTGGATTTTTCTGATGTTTCGGCTAATGCTCTTCGTTATGCCTATGCCTTCAACAAACACTATTTCGCGCAGCTGCACGTGCTGCATGTATTCGATGTTCCGTTTTCTGCATCGCTGGAAAATGATGGGGGCCTCATGGAGTATGAACGCATCCAGAAAAGTTTTACAGACAAAGTGTGGACATTCATCGCGGATCATAAAGACGAGTATCATTACGACACACAAGTGACGGCAACCTCGGGCGCAGATCTACAAAGTATTATCAATTATGTGGAGGAAGAAGGTATACAGCTCATGATTCTTGGCAATAAGGGGAAGTCCGGATTAGGAAGATGGTTCTTTGGAACAGTGACGCGAAACCTGCTTCGTCATCCCCCATGCAAAGTAATTTCAGTACCGGGTAGTTATATCTGGAAGGAGATTGAACAGATCATGGTGTGTACGGATTTAAGCTTGCCCCTCACGGACGAGCAATGTGTAGCATTGAAAGATCTTGCAGATCATATGCGGGCAAGAATGGTTTTCCTGCATGTGCAGGATAAGGTGGAGGTAGCTCTACCGGAAGATGGCATTGCGGTGAACAAGATCAAAAAAGAGTTTGGCTTAAGTCCGGTTACCATACCCTTTTCGGGCTCCGTAGCGGGTTCTGTCAACAATTATATTCAGGCAAACGGAGGCGAACTGGCCGTTACATTACCCCATCACCACAGCTGGTTAGATAATTTGTTCCTGGGCAGTGAAACAGCGGCATTGTCGGATCAACTGTCAGTTCCGATATTGTCCATGGGGGGAATGAAAAAATGAGGTAACCAGTTAGTGAGTTAGCCGGTTAGATGTTTAGATATTAAGAGGGTTAGTGCATTTGTAAGTGAGTTAGTCCAATTGGATTCACACACTTTCTAATGCACTTTCCCTTTAATGCACTAATCATCTAACCGGCTAACTTACTAACCGGCTAACTCATTACCTTTTATCGCCTTCTGCGCGTCACCATCTTATTAACGGCCGAGTCGTAGGCCTTGAGCTGGGATTCTTTCAATTCTTTTCTTAACTCTTTAAAATGTTTAAAGAGTGCAACATCGGATTGCCTGTTTATCTCCGTCCAGGTGTGGCTATAATGATCGATCACGGAGTCCGGCAAGTTTTCATCGCCCAGATGCTGGTACAAACTGTCTTTCAGTTTATTAGCTTCCTCCCAACGTGGCTTCATGGATTTCATGAACTCTTCCTTGCGTACGTCGAATAGTTTATTCTGTTCTTCTGTAAGTCCAATTTGTTTCCTGAAACCATTTTCGGGCGGTCTTTTTGCTTTGACTGAAGAAGAAAAAGCAAAAAACACCAAAGCCAGATTGGTGAGTACCAGGAAGATCACCAAAAGCATTACCCATTTATTTGAAGTAATTGCTTTCATGGGGTAGGTGTGTTGGTATCAAAATAAGTGATCTGCTGGGAAACATACTCTGGCTGCCCGGGTTCTTCATCCTGCGGCAAATTGTTCAGAATGAGATACCCGTTCATGAGAAGAAAAACGAAAAGAATACCCAACGAAACTGCCGGACGGGCGAGAAATTCAACCCATCGGTTCCAAATGCTGATATTCCCCGATTCCATCCTTCCGATCAGGCGAGTATAGAAAAAAGGACTGGCCTGCGCCCTGGAAGCTCCATCGAAGCTATTTAGGGTGCGTTCAATTTCCTTTTGTAAATCCTCTTTGTGTTGCATATCTATGAATTTAGATGCTCTTAAAGGTAAAAAATTGTGTGGTTATAAATTTTTTAGATAATAATCTTCCAAATCTTTCTTCAGGTTGCTTTTTGCGCGGTGGATAAGGGACTCTACGGCCGAGACTGAAAGCTTCATGACCTCACTGATCTCCATGTATGAAATCCCCTCCAATTTGTGCAGTGTGAAGGCAACACGCTGATTATCAGGCAATTTTGAAATCGCCTTAAATAAAGTTGCTGCCCTTTCCCTGTTGTCCAGATGAATCCCTGGGTGATGAAATTCGGGGGGATCGTGCCGCAATTCGTTGTTTTCGCCCAAAATATTGGTGATAAAGGCAAATCTTTTCTTTCTTTTCCTGCTTCTAATCAGTTCCAGGGACTTAGTAACCGCAATTTTGTAGAGCCAGGTAGAAAAGGCTGATTCCCCTTTGAACTGGTGTACAGACTCATAAACCTTGATAAATACCTCCTGGGTGATATCTTCTGCATCTTCGCCGCCTTGAAGGACACCCAGCGCACTGTGATACACAAGATCTTTCCTGGTTTCTACGATCAGCTTGAAAGCCGATTCGTCACCGATCTTCAGTTTCTCGATCAGATCGATCTCGTCTGCCCTTGGAAAAAATTTCTCATTGAATTCACTCATCAGTCGTCCTTGCGGGGTAAAGTTACGGGTATAGGAATATTGACTTGGTGGAAAACATTTGAAACTTATCTTTAATGCTATACTTACCAAACTATTTGCCATGAGATCTTTTGAATGGAAAGGCGTTTTTCCCGCGTTATTGACACCGTTTACGGCAGACGACCGTCTTGATCTGCCACTTTTTGAGAAGAATCTGGAAGCCCAGTTATCAGCGGGCGTAGAAGGGATTATCCTTGGCGGCACGCTTGGAGAAGCCAGTGTGCTTACCACGAGCGAAAAGGAGCAGCTGGTAAAATTTGCCATCGACAAGATGCAGGGGCGGGTGCCCATTGTACTGAACATTGCCGAAGGCGCGACCAGTGTAGCGCTAGAACAGGCTGCCCTGGCAAAAAAATGGGGTGTTGATGGCCTGATGTTGTTACCGCCCATGAGGTATAAGTCCGACCATCGGGAAACTGTGCATTATTTCAAAACGATTGCCCGTTCCACTCCCCTGCCGATTATGATCTATAACAATCCCATCGATTATAAAATAGAAGTGACGCTGGATATGTTCAGCGAATTGATCGAATGCGATAACATCACCGCGGTGAAAGAATCGACCAGGGATGTCACCAATGTGACCCGGCTATTGAATCGTTTCGGATCAAGACTCGCGATCCTCTGTGGTGTTGATACGTTAGCTATGGAAGAGCTTTGTTTAGGTGCACATGGTTGGGTTGCGGGTTTAGTGGATGCCTTTCCCAATGAAACAGTAGCCATATACAAATTGGTAAAAGCAGGAAGGATCGGAGAAGCTGCTGATATCTATCGCTGGTTCATGCCATTACTCGAACTCGATATCCAGCCAAAGCTTGTGCAGTATATTAAACTGGCGGCTACAGCCACAGGCATTGGATCCGAGCACGTTCGCGCTCCCAGATTAGTGTTGGAGGGTTTAGAGCGTGAGCAGACTTTGAAGATCATTGAAAAGGGGCTGGCAACCAGGCCTATGCTACCCGCCTGATAAGCACCACAAAAAGGAATGTTATGAGTAACGATATATCACTGGACGAGATACACGAAGTAATGGAACAGGCATGGTCTGCATTTCTGGCTTATAGAAATGTATCAGTGCGAGAACGTGCTGCTCTAATGAGGGCCATTGCGCTGAAACTGGAGGGATCGGGAGATGAGCTCATTGCCATAACAATGCGTGAAACCAATCTTCCTGAAGCCCGTTTAAAAAATGAACGTGCGAGAACGGTCTTCCAGTTGAATAGTTATGCAGAAGCTTGTGAACAAGGGCATTGGCTGGATGCCCGAATTGATTCGGCTTTACCCGACCGGGTACCACCGAGACCTGATATCAGGAAGATGAATACCGGGCTGGGGCCAGTGATCGTATTTGGGGCTTCGAATTTTCCTTTTGCTTATTCCACTGCTGGTGGAGACACTGCCACTGCTTTAGCAGCAGGCTGTCCTGTGATCGTGAAGGCCCATCCTGCCCATCCTGATACGTCAGATTTTGTTGCAAAACTGATTTCAGAAGCAGTTGGAGAATGCGGACTTCGCTCACATATTTTCCAACATGTGCATGGCGCTTCCTTTGAAGTTGGTCGGGCCCTGGTAATGCATGAAAGAACCAAAGCTGTAGGTTTTACGGGTTCTTTTTTGGGTGGTAAGCAGTTGTACGACTGGGCGCAGCAACGTAAGGAGCCGATACCCGTATTTGCGGAGATGGGAAGCATAAATCCCGTGTTTCTTTTGCCCGGGAAACTTGGCGAAGACGTGGCCGGAATGGCAGAACAATTGGCTGGTTCGGTAACATTAGGAGTAGGCCAGTTCTGCACTAATCCCGGATTGATCATTGGCTGCGCCGGCAAACCCCTGGAGTCATTTATTGAACATCTGGCGGGCAGGATCCTGGCAGTTGCCCCAGCGAAAATGTTGCATGCAGGGATCAGCAAAGCCTATGCAGAAAAAAGAGAATTGGCGATTTCCCAAGCTGATGTGGAAGTAGCCGGAGTTGCAGAAAAACAACTTGAAGCAGGGGAAGGAAACGCAACGATTGCAACTGCATCTGGAGAAGCTTTTTTGAACAACCCGGTTTTACATAAAGAAGTATTTGGACCTTATTCGCTCGTGATCCGGTGCAGGGACATGAATGAAATGAAAGATGTTGCCGAAGCCCTGGAAGGGCAGCTCACCTGCAGCCTGATGGCGACCGAAGCTGATATGCTGGCGAATCATGAGCTTGTAGAATCTATCAGCCTCATTTGCGGGCGGATGGTCATGAACGGGGTTCCAACCGGTGTGGAAGTATGCTGGAGCATGCAGCATGGCGGCCCTTTCCCCGCAACAACTGATTCCCGTTTTGGATCTGTTGGTCCTGATGCGATCAAGCGATTTGTAAGGCCGCTTAGTTTTCAAAACTTCCCCAACAACCTGTTGCCGGAAGAATTGAAAGACGGAAATCCGCTGGGTGTAGTCAGGCTGGTGGATGGTAAAATAGCAAACTGATTACACTGTTTGTCGTGCTTTTAGCCCATCCCCATGGTCTTCCTGGTAATGTTTATAAACGAACAGGGAAGTGATGGCCAATGATAAAATGAAATAGGCCCCAACTACAGGAATGGCGAATTGAAACAGGGAAACAGCACCGAACCAGTCTCCTGTACTGCTCAATGTATAGAGTCCGAAAAAACACTTCAGCAATTCCCAGAAAAACGCCCAGGCACGCCGGTCCATCAATTCTGTAAGCGCATATACGAAA
>JANMHK010000199.1:0-9631 GCA_031375135.1 Sphingobacteriales bacterium
TGGAAGTGGATTTCGGCAACGGCGCTGGCTTCATAAATCCTGACGACATTGAAAGTATGAGTGTTTTGAAGGGCCCGGCAGCCGCTGCTCTTTACGGTTCACGCGCGGCCAATGGAGTCATTCTTATTAAAAGTAAATCAGGCCGCAGGGCAAAAGGCGTAGGAGTTGAATTTAATACTAATGCAACCTATGAAACACCTCTTAAATTGCCCAAATACCAAACCAAGTACGGGCAGGGTAACGGCAACGGCGGTGACTTTGCATTCGTTAATGGCGGTGGCGCAGGGTTAACCGATGGAACCGATGAAGGATGGGGACCTGAGTTCAAGGGTCAACTATTCCCACAGTATAATTCGCCCCGAACCCTGAACGGATCAGCCATTGATTTTACCGGTGGTGACCTTAATGCACCTGCAGGTAGTTTGATCAGTGGAACGCCTTGGGTAGCAGATGTAGACAACCTTAGGAATTTTCTTCAGACGGGCAGAACACTCACTAATAATGTTGCTTTGGTTGGCGGCAATAAGAACGGCGACTTCAGGTTGAGTTATACTAACCTAAATCAAAAGGGAATGGTTCCCAATACCGACTTGAAACGTAATACCGTGTCGCTTTCAGGGGGTTATAATTTCAATAGCAAACTCTCTGCAAAAGCTTTTGTCAGTTACATCAAGAGTGAAAGTGACAACAGGCCATCAATAAGCTATGGTACTGAAAGCATCATGTACTTGTTTAACTGTTGGCTTCCGGCGTCAGTAAGGGTATCTGACATGCAAAGGCTTTGGATGAAGGGGGCTGATAATCGCCGTCAATACAGCTGGAACTACAACTATCATGATAACCCTTACTTAACGCTCTACGAGAATACAAACGGTCAGTATTACGACAGGCTGATTGGGAATATGTCGCTCAAATATGATTTTACAGAATGGCTAAGTCTTCAGCTCAGAACTGCCACTGATTGGAGCAATGAACGCAGGGAATACAGGAGAGGCTTCAGTACACAACGATTCCCATTCGGGCAGTATCGTGAGGTTGGAATTGTAAACGAAGAAAGAAATAGTGATTTTCTCTTTACTGTCAACAAAGAACTCAAAAATGCAGACTGGGTTGTTTCAGGAAATTTAGGTGGCAACCAAATGCGTCAGAGCAGCAGGTTTAATGAGCAGTCTGCCGGACAATTGAATCTCCCTGGCATTTATAATATTACCAATAGCCGTATTCCTATTGAAACGGCACAACGTAATGTATCAAAGAGAATTAATAGTTTATATGGTTCAGCAGGAATTGGGTACAAGAATTTGATTTTCCTGGATCTGACCGGAAGAAACGACTGGAGCAGTGCGTTGACCCTGCCAAAGGATCTTAAGCCATTTGGTAATGAGGACAACTCTTATTTTTATTCGTCAGCAGCATTGAGCGTAATTCTGAGTGACATGGTCAAGTTACCATCGGCAATCAGTTTTGCGAAATTGAGGGGAAGCTTTGCGCAGGTTGGTAACGATACTGATCCATTCACTTTTACCCAGTCATTTAACCCAAGTACTCCTTTTGGAGCAGCCCAGATCTATGGTGAAACCGATAGGCTGGCCAACCTTAATCTTAAACCGGAGATCAGCTCTGCTTATGAAATTGGTGCCGACGTCCGGTTCTTGAAGAATCGGATAGGCATTGACGTTACTTACTATACCAGTCTTACCAAGAACCAGATCCTGAATATTCCTCTTTCTCTTACCAGTGGTTATAATAGTCGAAGCATTAACGCAGGCAAAATTAAGAATTGGGGCTGGGAGGCTATGCTGAATTTTCAGACAGTGAAGAATAAGAATTTCACTTGGACAACAGATTTTAATTTCAGTGCTAATCGTAGTAAAGTATTGGAATTACGTGATGGCCTTACCAACTTCGTAATGGCCAGCAGAAGAGTAACAGTAGAGGCAAGGGTTGGGGAGCGCATGGGCGATCTTTATGGTATTGGATTCGCCAGGGTTCAGAGTACAGATAAGAACGCCGCTTACTACGATGCTAGCGGCACTTATGCAGGGCAAATGGTTTTTGATGCGAATGGACGGCCAGTTAGAACTACCAACCGGATTAAATTAGGAAATTATAACCCCGACTACCTGCTCGGTATTGCCAATTCGTTTAGTTATAAAGGCATCAGGTTAAGTTTCTTGTTTGATATACGCAGCGGTGGAGAGTTGTACAGTGAAACACAGACGGTAGGCAGAGAAGGCGGCATAATTACAGAAACGCTCGAAGGCCGGGCTGACGGGTATGACCTCACTAAGGAAGGGAACGGTGTTATCGGAAAGGGAGTTGTTTTTGTAAATGGAGCGCCAACACCAAATGCTAAAAAAGTAAGTGCCAGAGAGTGGCATTCGGCCTGGACTGGTGGTCGTGGTATAGCGGAAGGGGTTATGTATGATGCATCTTTCGTAAAACTCCGTGAGCTTCAGATCGGTTATACCATCCCGGATAAAGCCTGGGGTAAACTTCCCATTCGTAGTGTTACTTTTTCATTCGTAGCAAGGAACTTGTTCCTGTGGGATAATGTGCCGCATGTTGATCCGGAAAATATGAGTTACTCAGGAGGTACAGCTCTTCCCGGAATTGAGAACATGAGCATTCCTTCTTCACGTAGTTATGGATTCAACCTGGGCCTGAAATTCTAAAACGGTAATATCAAAACATATGAAAATAGTTAAGTCATTTTATGTCATCATAGTTATTATCCTCTTCGCGAGTTGTACAAAGGACTTCAGTGAGGTTAATACAGATACGAATGTTCCAACAAATGTTACTCCGGATCTTTTGCTCAGCGGAATCCAGCGTAATATGATGAACCAGGTTGTGAGCGAAGCCTGGGGTATAGGCAATATCGTGGTTCAGTATCATGCGAAGATTCAGTTTGTGAATGAGGATCGTTATCTCTGGAATGAACAGAATGGAATTTGGAACAGCGTGTATGGTAATTTCCGAAATCTTCAGAACATTCTTAACCAGGTTCAGACAGATGAGAAGAATGTTTATTACGGGGTTGCATTAGTTATGAAATCGTGGATGTTCAGTCTGGTGACCGATGCATATGGAGACGTACCCTATACAGACGCGGGAAAGGCTAAGTCAGAAGGTGTCTATCTACCCAAGTATGATAAGCAGGAAGATATTTATAAAGGGTTGTTGGCTGATTTGAAAAAAGCAAACGACATATTGGCAAAAAGTACCAATACCTTGTCTGGCGATATCATTTATGGGGGTGGTAGTACAGCAGTCCTAAAATGGAGAAAGCTGGCAAACTCAATGAGGTTGAGATTATTGATGAGGCTTTCAAAAAAGCAAAACGTTGGTGCTGAAATGCAGGCCATCCTCTCTGACCCAACCAATAATCCGATTTTTGTTAACAATGCAGATAACGCCGAACTGAAATATCTCGCGCAGGCACCTAACCAATGGCCCTTGTACGGTTCGAGAGTTGGATCTTTCGATGAATTCAGGGTAAGCAAAACATTGTCTGACAGGTTAACAGCAATTAGTGATCCCCGCCTGCCCGTTTTCGGAAGGCCTTCTCAGAAATCGGTAGCTTCAGGCGCACCTAAAATTGAGGGTATTCCAAATGGTCTCGGTGATGTTGCTGCCTTGAATTTCAACGGCGGACCACAGGGTGTCTCGAGGGTAGGTTATACGTTCGCTTGTCTGGTATGCAATGATGCAAACCAGGCGGTGCCAGACCCGTCTGCGGCAAGGAGTATTTTGATGAGTTATGCCGAGCTTCAATTCATCTTAGCTGAAGCGAGGGAAAGAGGGTTTATTACTACGGGTAGTGCTGATGTCTTTTATATGAACGGGATGAAAGCGAACTTCGATTATTGGAAAGCTGTTGTTCCCGTAACATATGGTATTGATGTAACAGCCCCGGATACCTATTTTGCCCAGGCAGCAGTTACCTATTCTGGCAGCCAGTCAGAGAAGCTGGATAAGATTTATTTCCAGAAATGGATCGCCCTTTATTTCAGTGGTTTAGAAGGATGGTTCGACTGGCGGAGGACGGGAAAGCCAGCTATTGTTCCTGGTTTGAATAATCTGAATGATAACAAAGTGCCGATCAGATATATCTATCCTCAGTCTGAGCAGTCGCTCAACCCAACCAATAGGGCGGAAGCGGTAGCAAGGCAGGGCGGAACAGATGACATCAATACCAAAATGTGGATTGCTCAGTAGTTTAGTTTGATATAAGTAAAGTGAAAAGCCCGCCTGTTCTCAGGTGGGCTTTGTAAATAACAATACATTATGCTAGAATACTCAACCAAATGGCCCGGTTGATGGTCTATTTAATATGTTGCGCTTTAAAATTTTCATCCAAGCCTTTCTTGTTGCGATCCTGCTAATTGGCGGATCGGCAGTCGCTTCTGATTCCTTGCCCGTAAATATCAATGGTCGCTCGTTCAAGGCGGGGGATAGTATTCATTTTAGCTGGGCGGGGCAGTTGATCAATAGGCCAACGCCAACGGGAACGTTGCATGTGTGGATCGACAACCTGGAGACCGGGCAAAGATGGAAGCTGAGATATCCTATTCTGAACGGGGAGACAGGCGGATCACTCGCTGTATCAAGGGATTTGCGTCCCGGTACATATGCGTTTAATTTTCTTGCAGCAGAAAACTTCCTAGAGATCTCAGGGAAGTTCAGGAGGGTAAAGGTTAAGACGGCATTCAATTATGAAACGAGGAGATATGATACTTTATCGATTAAGGATCTTGACAGCCCTGTAAAATACAACGTGCATGCAGTTATGTTGAATCGCATGGGGCTTTTATTTGACGAAGATCTGCAGGTTTCGGGTGACGGAAGTTTTCGTATACCACCGATCGTTTTCGGGGATACGGCAAGCCTGGTTTTTGATACGGATAAGAGTGATTATCTGATCGATATGAGAACACCGCTGGATACCAGCTTTGTTCCGTTTTATACTAAAACCATGTTCATTTCTATTAAGGCAGACGGACCTGCTGAGCGGGCGGATACTTCTTCTTACCAGTTCAATGTATCAGGCTTCTATCCCAACAGCATCACCTTGCAGGAGGTGGTTGTTACAGGGCCATCAAGGACAAAGCAGTTTGAAGATGATCATGTAACGCCCATGTTTAAACACATTAACAGCAGAACGCTCAGTAGTCTGGATAACGACCAGCTTTTACGGATGAATAATATCTGGTCCTACATCCAGGCAAATGCACCCGGAATTATTGTACGGGAGAACGGTCTTTCCAAGAGCATCTATTGGCGGGGCCAGCGGGTCAGTATTTTTCAGGATGAGATCCAGATGAATGCGGGTGATATTACCGTACCCCCTTCAGAAGTAGCGTTGATCAAGATCTTTCCAGCCGGCACGGCCATTTCAGCCCGGGCTCCCGGAGGTGTGATTGCTATTTATACAAAAAGGGGAGATTCCTATGATTTACCGCCATCGCCTTACACATATACTGTAAAAGGCTATAGCCAGCCGGAGATCCTTTGGAGGTAAACCGCTTAGATTAGTGTTTTGTCGTACACCTGGTACATTAATCGTCCTTTCCCGCCAATTGATTCTGCGAACCCTCTTGAGTCCATGTTGCCTTCGTTTACAGGGTAGTACAAACTGCTCTTCAATCCTAACTCTTCGTGATAGGCGTATAGCTTCATGGCGATGGCTTTTGATAAGCCTTTGCCTTTATGTGCGTCGGTTACTCCAATGCCAAGAATTCCTGATCTTTGAAATCTTTTGGATTGAGTCAACAACTTAAATACAGCGATAAGGCCAACGCTCCCATTGAAACTCCGGAAAAGCGGCGTTAAATCGGGCAATGCAAAGCAAAAACCCGCGGGTTTGCCTTCAACTTCAGCAATTAGGATTTGTTGAGGAGAAAGGATTGTTTTCATAGGTCCGAAAAACTCTTTCATTTCAGCATGGCTCATCCTGGTAAACTCCCACTCATGTACAAAGGTGTCGTTGAGCAAATCTGTCAATGTTTCGATATCCTTATCCCAGTTCTTTTTTGAAATGGGCCTGATCACTGCTGCCTGGTAATTTGCATATCGTGTTTTTGCTTCTTTATATTTTTCGCTGTCGAAGTCAACCTCATAATACCACAATGGATAACTAGGTTGGTAATTCAGGCTTTCGATGTATCCGGGGTAGTATGGGGGCGACCATGGAAAGGGAAACATAGGATCTTCATCAAATCCTGTTACTAAAAATCCCATACTATTCGGTGCACCTCCGTTGGCCGGCGCGATTACTTTGGTCACCCCTTTTTCTTTCAGCCAATGCTCTGCTTGCCGGATCATCTCCGCTACTTCCTGCTGATACCCCTCGGCAGCAGCAAAAAAGCCGATAAATCCGGCTCCGGCTTGTTTTTGGGTCTGGAACTTTTTGTTGATGATGGCGGCACAACGACCTATATCTTCTCCTGCCCTGGAAACAATGAACAAGGCCAGTTCCATTTCTTTACTCATTAACGTTTTTCGGGTCAACGCCTTCGATACGTCATCGTCTATTTCAGAAATGTAGTATGGATATTTTTTCATCAGCTTACGTTCCAGTGAAATGAAACGTTTCAAAGCTGATTTGTCTGAAGGGTTGATAGCGGTAACGATACTGTTAGTCATTTTAGTGCCTTTTTTGAAATTGTCACACCGTTCCCTCTACTTCAGCTGATGGTCAAATATAGGTTTTGGATACATAAATACATACAACATAAATATGCATATCACCTCTTTTCTGCCTGGCGTAGTTGCAAAAAAGAAGGTCGCAGGCCTTACCTGCGACCTTCTTAAGGGTTAATGGGGCGCTGATGTAATGGATCAACTTATTCCTTTTTAAGGGGCAGGGCTTCTGTGAGCTCTGCAACTGCTATACCCTGTAATCTGCCTGCATCAATCGCAGGCTGAAAATTATGACCGCTAAGCAGTCTTGTTTTCCCAACGTCTGTAACGATCCCTTCGAACGATGAATAGTTCCGGATGCCATAGAGATTTGACAGGGAGCTGTCCTTAAATGCGTAGTTTTTGCCCAACACATTTTCGAGAATTTGAAATCCGGCCGCAGAGGCACCGGGCATAGTGGCCGGATATGATGGATGTATAATGGTTGTATAAAGGGGATTCCAGGTGTTGTTTCCCATCGCGCCCCTGATATAGGTGATGGGTCTGAGCAGAGAATAATAGAATTTGCCGTCGAACGCCGAAGTAATGGCATCAAATGTCGCCATGCCTTGTTTTGCATAGATCACGGCAACTTCTTCCAGGGTCATACCTTCTTTTTCAAGTATCCTTGTGGTGATGTTCAACACATGTGCCGGTGTATTGTAGTTGGTGCCTACTATGTCGCGCCACGACTGGCAAAGCACTGCATCGTTTGGTGTACGGGCAGCTGTTTTATCTACCACGTCTTTAATCATGGCATAGAATGGAGAGCTGGGGTCGGTAGAGTAGGCTGGTGGTGGGGCAGGTCGGGTTGCAACGGCAATACCGGGCGTAAACGTTCTCAGTTTGCCCTGGCAGGCACCAGCGGCAGCGGAGAAATTTGGTGGGGTTGGCACCCAGTTGCCTGGGCCACCTAAAGGTACATAAGGTGGGCAGGGCGCAAGCGTTCCGGAGGATGTCAATGTGCCGTCTGTGGTGCTCCATTCATAGATGATATCACCAACCATTCTTCCGAATAATATTGATCTTTCCAGATTCTCCGCGCTTGTCAAGCTTGAAAATTCATCCTGGAACTTTTTCTCAAGAGCGTTGATTGAAGTAAGGTTTGGGTTGGCATTGTAATTTTTAAGGATTCGGGAAGCTGCTCTTGCTACGGCGGCATTTGCGGCAGCAGGCCAATAGTAATCCTTCTTTTTCTCGATGTCGATGGTTTTACCGGTGAGCAACCTGTATGCCGATTGGTAGGAAGGCATGCCTGGTACAACGGCTTCGTAAAGTGCGAGCTCGGAATACACAAACAATCTGATGGATGGCGGCGGCGGCAAAGGGTTTGTTCTGCTGATATCAGTTAATAATCTGACCCATGTGTTGGCAACCTCCCCGCTGAAACGTTTTGTGTGTGGGGACGCGGAGGCTTTCGCGTTCTGGATCTCGGGAATAGGCATCTCATTTTTTTTGCATCCGGTCATTATCAGTATTACACTGAAAATGCAAACCGCTTTGGATAGTGCCGTCATACAATAAGTTTTTGTTTATAAATTTATTACTGATTCAAACCTCAGGATTTTCCCAATCCGGAGTGATGTGGTGGCAAGAATCGTCAGTAAAAATAGCGGCAGTGCTATCGCCTGGAGAAGGATATCGGCGTAAATGCAAATAGGGGCGACGGAATGATAATATCCGTCGACTAAGACCTTCAATTATGGTATACTTCAATAGTATTGCCTATAGCTTTTCCACTCTTCATCTGGATAATGGAATTATTTGCAGAACTTTGGACAGTTTAAACGAATTTGAAAGATGAATTGGGAAGAAGCATTAGCGGCAATCAGAAAGAATATCACCAAGGGGTTGAAGTTGGACAAGCTTGCTAACTATGGCAGGCCAGTAGTTGAAGTTCCGCCTTATGCCTGCACTACTTTCAATTATAGTAATGAAGAAGGATTCAAGGTGAGAATTGGGTCAGATAGTTATGTGGAGATTCCTATTTCAATGCTCGAAAATTGCTATCTAAAATCAAGGGAAAACGGGAACGTGTATAAGACAAGCATTATATACGGCCTTTATACCAAACAAGTTGCTGACCATGGCGGCCTTGTACACGTGGTAGGAAAAATATTTGAAATCGCCGGGATAGCCCAAAAGATTAAGGGCGGATATACGCTCGTTTAGTTATTTGGTAGTTCCCGCAAGCCTTGCCTTAAAAAAACTTGTCTACCAGCCGGATCACCAGCCAAAGCGTGGCTATTGCCCAGATACCCAGGGCTACAAAGTAAATAAGAAGATCTCCCCGAAACCTCCTGGTGGGAGCATTTTCAGAATAAATCAGCGGAGTAGCTTCCTTCCGGAACACCAGTTTAGGATGGGGCATCTGGTGACCCAACTCGTTCTCTTCCTTCAGGATCTTAAGTGCATGTTGTTTCATAAGGGAGTTTTCATTAAAGCCAGCTATGCAAACTAAATGATATAACGTGCGGAGACCTTCCTAATTGTGTATCCCTCACCGTTAGCGAAAATCGGATAGCCCATTAAAGTTTGCGGCATTCCCTTGCTCACATATAATCCCCTGATTAACAATAATCGCTCTTGCCGGGGCAGCAAACTGCCAGACAAGAGCGATCTGTAAAATTTATTTTATTTCATCCTTCAACGTGGTGCATTAACCGTGGCTCCGGGAAATATTTCTCCTTCGGCCCGGTGGGAACTGGCCGGCGTTCTTCTGACCGGGGGCGTACTAACAACTGTTAGGAAAACTGTTTGATCCATCCAAGTTCAACAGGTGGCTCAAAGATTATGAAAACATTAAAGCCTTGAAGAGCATGGGTTTTGGGAGCTGGAAGATCAAGTTTAGACATCGTCTTTTGGGTCAGGGGTTTTTAAATTCTTCATTCTGTCGTACATTCGTCAGGTACATGTCGCAAATGAAGCCAGAATCAAAACTACGAAC
>JANMHK010000210.1:0-5279 GCA_031375135.1 Sphingobacteriales bacterium
TCTCCATATTTAAACGAAAACCCTCTCCAGGCACGTTCCCGTTCCATCTCTTAAAGACGGATATGCATTCGCATTTGATTCCTGCTATTGATGATGGTTCGCCAGAAGTGGAGGAATCTATAAAGCTGATCAAAGGAATGCTGGAACTGGGGTATGAGAAACTTATTACCTCACCCCACGTGATGCAGGACATGTATCCCAATTCGCCCGAGACCATCGGGATGGGTTACGAAGAGATTAAAAGAAGTTGGCAAGATGTGCCGCTCAATTTCGCAGCTGAATATTTCCTGGACGACCATGTGACTGATCTGCTGCAGAAGGGAGAGAAATTACTGACGATTAAAGACAACCTGGTGCTCGTTGAGTTTTCTTTCATCAGTGCCCCCATGGGCGTGAAGGAAATGATCTTTGAACTTCAAATGAAAGGCTATCAGCCGATACTTGCACATCCCGAACGATATACGTATTTCCATCGCCAACCGCGGGAGTACGATGAACTCAAATCATCCGGATGCCTTTTCCAGTCCAACATACTATCTTTCTCAGGCTATTATGGCGGATCAGTTCGCGAAGCCGCAGAATATCTCACAAACCATAATTTAATCGATCTCCTTGGGACTGACCTGCACCACGTCAGGCACCTGGCGCAGCTCCGGGAACTCCCGTTTACTCCCGCCCTCCAAAAACTCCTGGACCGGGAACTCCTCAACTCCGGGCTTTAACCGCCCTCGAATAACTCCCCACGCGGCAACACGCCGCCTTAATCGCCTTCCAACAACTTTCCTTTAAGCTATCTTCCTCTAGAGAATCCCCCCTACATCTATTCACTCCTATCCGTAAATCACTGATTTTCAGCCTGTTCCCTCGAAATTTCGGGTAAAATCCATTTTTGTTAACTTATTGCCGTCAAATCGTTAAACATTTTAATTTGACTGCTGTTATTTATGATATGAACGCATTTACCATAAAAGATCTGGAAAACCTGACAGGCGTAAAAGCCCACACCATCCGCATCTGGGAACAGCGTTATAGCTTCCTCAAACCACAGCGAACGGATACCAATATCAGGTACTACAACAATCACGAATTAAAGACCATCCTCAACATCGCCCTATTAAACAAGTACGGGTATAAGATATCCCATATTGACAGGATGTCGGAGGATGAGATGAAAGACAAGATCGTCACCCTTGCTAATGCCCAGGCACAGCAGGAACGTGTGATCAATGAACTGATCCAGCACATGATCGACATGAAACTGGAGCAGTATGAAGACGTGCTGGACAATTTTATTCATACCCGCGGTATTGAAAAAACCATCAACCAGATCATCTTCCCTTTTATGGAGCGGATCGGCGTGTTGTGGATCACGGACCATATCAATCCAGCGCAGGAACACCTGGTGTCGAATATCATCCGTCAAAAACTCATTGTTGGAATAGAAACCATCAAGCCACACCTCGTTGTAAATAAATCAGTTTTGCTGTTCCTCCCCGAAGGAGAATACCACGAACTTGGATTGTTGTTTATACAATACCTTTTGAAAAGCAGGGGCATTTATACGCTCTACCTGGGATCGAACGTGCCGCTGGACGATGTTGAGTATGTGGTGAAAATTAAGAAGCCCGATTTCTGCTATACCCACCTGACTTCTGTTTCAAATAGCTTCAGTTTCGAAAGATTTTTAAGCAACCTGACCAAGGCTTCAGATACCACACCCGTAGTGATTTCAGGTCGTTTAACCCAGGCTTATGAAAAACGGATTCCAAGTAAGATCAACTTCAAACGCAGCCTCAGCGAGGTTATGGAGTTCATTACAACAATCAATTAGAATTTGCGGATTATCGAATTAACGGATTTGCGAATTCATCATTTTATCCCGACTACTAGTATTGGTCGGGTTTTTTTTGCCAATTAGCCAATGAGCCAATCAGCCAATTAGCCAATGGGAAAAAGGTATCTTTGAAACATGAACTTTTCTCTGATCGGCGCAGGCGGTTATGTGGCACCACGACATATGAAAGCGATTCGGGATCTCGGCCACCAACTGATTTCTGTGTATGATGTGCATGATGGACTCGCAGTGTTGGATAATTATTTTCCTGGTGCAGCCTGTTTCAGTGATATTCAATCCTATTCTGCTTTTCATACAGAACATCCACTTGATTTTGTTTCTATTTGTTCCCCAAACCATTTGCATTTCGATCATGTTGCCTGGGCTCTTTCACAAGGAGCAAATGTGATCTGTGAAAAACCGCTGGTAATGGATCCTGCCCAGCTTGATGAACTGCATTCCATGGAGGGA
This sequence comes from Sphingobacteriales bacterium, assembly GCA_031375135.1. GTDB lineage: Bacteria > Bacteroidota > Bacteroidia > Chitinophagales > Chitinophagaceae > Pollutibacter. The sequence goes on from JANMHK010000210.1 coordinate 2,306, forward strand.
AAATCTGGCAAAAAGATTTATACCATTCTTCAGCTACGGCAAGTTGCAGCGGTACTCGCATTAAAGGAAAAAATAGGTCATACCCAGTCCATTTACGATGTCGACGTGAAATATGTATCCGCCCGGGGAAACTGGTATTTTAACTCTTGGAAGGGGAACGAAATGCTTTCCGGTGGGCTTGTTACCAATATCGGCATCCACCTTTTCGATCTACTGCTCTGGATTTTCGGCCCTCTCCAAAAGGTAGAACTCGATACTTATAGTCAACACCAGGCAAGCGGTTCTTTGATCCTTGAAAGGGCAAGGGTTCACTGGTTTCTGAGCGTAGACGCGAATGACCTTCCCGATAACAACCAAAGAAGCTATCGCCAAATGAGTGTGGATGGTCAGGTTATCAGGCTGGATGCCGGGATGGAAAGTCTTCATAATCAATGCTATACAGACATTCTCCAGGGCAAAGGCCCAGGAATCAAAGAGGCCCGGCCCTCTATCGAACTCTGTAATCAGATCCGCCAGATGGCTTAGTGTGCCCGCAAAATCAGCGGCTTTGGTTTGTTTAAGCCTATTAACAAAATAATTACACAAAAAAGAGCGCCGTATGGAAATTCTTGTTTAACTTCACCCTCTACACAACTAAACAAAAGAATATGGCTACTGCTGAGTTTAATAAGATGCTGGTTCAGAATGCTGATTTTCTAAAACCTTTTGCGGTTACCTTAACCAAGGATCACGAAACTGCAAAGGACCTCTTACAGGAGACCATGTTCCGCGCGTTGGCCAATCAGGAAAAGTATAGCGTAGGCACCAATATCAAAGCCTGGCTCTATACCATCATGCGCAACATCTTTATCAATAACTATCGCCGCAAGGTGAAGCAGAATACCATCTTTGATAAATCTGCGAATGACTACCTGCTGGATTATCAGCAGTCTGCTATTGCCAATGAAGCAGAATCAAATCTTCGCATCAAAGAAATTCAAGCCGCTATCCACGATCTTCCAGTTATTTTCCGTCAGCCTTTTATGCTGTATTTCGAAGGGTTTAAATACCACGAGATCGCAGATATGCTCTCAGAACCTCTGGGAACAATTAAAAGCCGGATTCACTTCGCCAGAAGATTATTGAAAGAACAAATTTCTAAATACTAAGCCGCTCAAAAAACTCTGGGCGCAAACTGAAAAATAGTTACTGGATTTCGTCGTCTGTTATAGAGTTTTGACGTTCTTTATACTGTGAGCAAGAAAAAAGTTATCGTCATTGGTGCCGGTTTCGCCGGCTTATCTGCAGCCGCTTTCATGGCTAAGTCGGGGTGGAGTGTTATGGTTCTGGAAAAACATCCAACACCCGGCGGAAGAGCCCGACAATTAATTGAAGAAGGATTTACATTTGATATGGGCCCCAGTTGGTACTGGATGCCAGACGTATTTGAACGTTATTTTGCACAGTTCGGTAAGAAGGTAAGCGACTACTACAAGCTTACACGGCTCGACCCTTCTTACCGTATTTACTGGGACGAAGGTTTTTCTGATATTCCTGCTAACTATGATGAGTTCCGAAAGCTCCTCGAAAGTATGGAGCCCGGTGCTGCAAACAAACTTGATAAATTTCTTGAAGAAGCCGCATTCAAATATGAAGTAGGCATCAATAAACTCGTTTTCAAGCCCGGGCAAAGCATCTCTGAATTTGCCGACATGGACCTTGTTAAGGGCGTGTTCAAACTGGACGTGTTCACCTCCATTAAAAAACATATCCATAAATATTTCAAGAATCCGCGGATCAGGCAGATGCTTGAATTCCCCGTATTATTCCTCGGCGCACTGCCCGAAAATACCCCGGCTCTCTACAGCCTCATGAATTATGCCGACATCAAACTGGGTACATGGTACCCTGAAGGCGGGATGTATAGTATCGTTCAGGGGATGTACAAATTAGCCGTGGAGCTGGGCGTTGAATTCAGGTTCAAACGTGATGTTACCTCCGTAGATATTGAAGCTGATGCCGTAAAACGAGTCGTTTGCAATACGGGCGAAGATTTTATGGCTGATGTTGTGATTGGTGGGGCAGATTATCATTTTATCGAAAGCAAGTTATTACCCGAGCAATACCGCAGCTATTCTGAGAGTTGGTGGAACAAGAAAGTAATGGCTCCCGGTAGCCTGCTTTATTACGTAGGGATCAACAGAAAATTTAAGGACGTACTGCACCATTCTCTATTTTTTGATGTGCCATTCGATGCCCATGCCAAAGAGATTTACGTTACGGAAGAATGGCCAAAAGCACCGCTGTTTTATGTTAGCGTTGCTTCCCAAACAGATCCGGGTTCAGCACCAGAAGGCTGTGAGAATATGATGTTCCTGATTCCCGTTGCAGCAGGGCTTGAAGGCGACTCTGAAGAATTGAGAATGAAATACTTGGATATCATTCTTGAGCGCTTTGCGGAGAAAACCGGTGAACAGATCAAGGAAAATATTATTTATTGCAGAACCTATGCACACCGCGATTTCATCGCTGATTATAATGCCTATAAGGGTAATGCTTACGGCCTCGCCAATACCTTAATGCAAACGGCTATACTTAAACCCAGTTGCAGAAGCAAGAAATTGAAGAATTTATTCTACACCGGACAGCTCACGGTGCCCGGTCCGGGAGTGCCGCCAAGCCTGATCAGTGGGGAAGTGGTAGCCGGACAGGTAGTAAAACATTTCGGAAACTGAACTAAGTTTTTTATTTTTTGTTAAAATCGGGTTCAACAAAATTAGTGGGGGTACTTCTTTTTTTTCTAGATTTACAACAGGTGAACGACCAAACCAGCGAGTATGATTAGCCTCTTTCACGATGTCAGTCAGGAATGCAGTAAGATAACTACTGAACGATATAGTACCTCGTTCAGCAGTGCTATCCGGATGCTACATGCTGATATCAGGAAAGAGGCTAATCATACTCGCTGGTTTGGTCGTTCACCTGTTGTAAATCT
>JANMHK010000462.1:0-5490 GCA_031375135.1 Sphingobacteriales bacterium
TGCTCCGGGGAATCAAAAAAGTGGAAGTAGAAACAGGTTTACTTGCCCTGGCACACAATCTTAGAAAGAAAGCAGCCTGACTCAAGGCTGTTTTTTTCGTTTTCCAAAATCAACAATAAAAAACTAAGTCTTCTTTGGCCATAATGAAAAGAGGCCGTCTCCAATTAATGAGACAGCCTCTTTTTTTGTTTCATTTAGTTTAACTTAGACTATAATGAGAACTACGATAGCATTGCTGGTCACGGCACTTCTTTTTTCGTGCACTAACCCGGTTGGGTTCAGCAAACCTGAAGACGGACTGGATGCAGGCCGTGAATTTATAAGGGCAGTACTGGACGGCGACTATAAAAAAGGGGAATTGTATGTAATTCCGGAGGAAGATGATATTCGGCTCTACAAGCGATACACCGATTATATGCGCAAAAGATCAGGCACAGAACTGATCGAATTAAAACAGGCGAGCATCATTATCAATAAGGTTGAAGAGGTGAGCGATACGATCCAGATCATCAACTATTCTAATTCTTACTCGAAAAAACCAATGGACATTAAGGTGGTCAAAAAAGACGGAGAATGGTGGGTCGATTTCAGTTACACATTTTCAGGAAATCTACCCATTACTGAATGATAAAGGATATCTTGATGGTGGGATCAGGCAGTGCCATAGGGGGCATCATGCGCTTCCTGATTGGAAAAGGCCTAATGCAATTTTTTCAATACCCATTTCCATTGGGAACCTTTTTGGTAAATATCACCGGTAGTTTCCTGATCGGGCTCATTTATGCATCTTACGGGAAAACAGGGAATTTAAGCCCTGCTACCCTGCTGTTCCTGGCCACCGGAATATGTGGAGGGTTTACAACTTTTTCAGCGTTCTCCTATGAGAACATACTGCTGATGCGTAATGGCCAATACCTGTTATCGATCATATACATAACAGGAAGTGTTTTCCTTGGACTACTGGCTACCCTTTTGGGATACACGATAGGTAAATAAGCATAAATCATACATAATGAAGATCTTTTTCTTTCTACTGATCAGTTTAACATCGTTTAGTTCCGCTCACGCACAACAAAAAAAAGCGCCTATGCTACTCCGGCACACCGTATTGTTTAAATTCAAAGACGGGGCATCTGCAGCAGACATTCAAAAAGTTGAACAAGCATTTGCACAGCTTCCTTCCAAAATCAAAGAGATCGAGGATTTTGAGTGGGGATTGAATAACAGTCCTGAAAATCTGAATCAGGGCTTCACCCATTGTTTTTTTGTAAGTTTCAAATCGGAAAAAGACAGGGCGGTTTACCTCCCCCATCCTGCACACTCGGCGTTTGTGGAAGTACTAAAACCGCACCTGGATAAAGTACTTGTCATCGACTACTGGGCCAAAAAATAATTAACTTAGGTTTGTAAAAAATGAAACACATGCTCACTGTACTACATCCCTGGCACGGCGTATCTCCCGGTGAAACGTCTCCCCGTATTGTCAATGCCGTTATTGAGATCCCCAAGGGCTCCAGGGCAAAGTACGAAATCGACAAACCCAGTGGTTTGTTGAGGCTTGACAGGGTGATCTACTCTTCGTTCATGTACCCCATCAATTATGGGTTCATACCACAGACATACGGGGATGATAAAGATCCACTGGACATCCTGGTATTATCAAGTATTTCAGTTCAGCCCCTCTGCCTTATGGAAGCGCGTGTGATCGGTGTTATGCAGATGATCGACAACGGGGATATGGACGATAAGATCATTGCAGTAGCCACAAACGACCCAAGCGTGAACTACATCAACAACATTGAGGAAATGCCACAGCATTTCTTTAATGAACTCCGGAACTTTTTCGAGGAGTATAAGAAGCTGGAAAACAAAGTGGTGATCGTTGAGGAGTTCCAGGATAAGGTATCGGCGTTAAAGATCATAGAAACAGCTCTTGCACTGTACAAAGAAACTTTCCATTCTAAATAATATGGATCCTATAAAGGAAAAGCCCATGAATGCAGAAACTATCGCCCTGATCATTATAATAGGATTTGCAGCCGGAATGCTGGGTGGGCTTATTGGAATCGGCGGGGGACTGATCATCGTACCCGCGTTAGTATTCTTCTTGGCCTTCTCTCAACACAAGGCCCAGGGGACCTCCCTTGGCTTGCTCGTACTGCCAGTTGCCATACTTGGTGTGATCAATTATTACAAAAAAGGATATGTGGACGTCAAGGCCGTAGGATTGCTATCCATCGGTTTTGTGGTGGGCAGTTATTTGGGAAGTAAATGGGCCCTCAATATTCCTCAGGACATGCTGAAGAAGTTATTCGCCATTTTTCTCTTGTTCTTAGCCCTGAAAATGTTGTTCTTCGACAAGAAAGTTGCCTGATATCCGGCTCTTCTACTGGTATTTCTGCAGGGGTTTGTTAAACCTCACCTAAAGCCTATGCAAAATCAGTTTTTATGCATCCCTTAATATATATAGTTCGAGCTTTGTACTCTTGTCAACCTTGTGGAGCATATGACAGATCAGGAACTTCTTAATAGATATTATTCGGACCGTAATACGAAGTGGATAGGACTTCTGCTCAGCCGATATACGCTTCTACTGTTTGGTGTTTCCATGAAATATCTTAAAGATGAGGAAGAAGCGAAAGATGCAGTACAGTTCATTTTCCTGAAGGTTTTGACCGAGATCCCAAAATACAAGGTGACCTATTTCAAAAGCTGGCTATATATGATCGCCCGGAATCACTGCCTGATGCAGCTCAGGAAGAAGGGCCTGGTTCGTTCATTGGACGAACTGCAGCTGGACCTAAAAGATGAACCCATGGAACCATGGGTATTGGAAGACAGGGAAAAATTGCTGGAGAGAATGGATGAAGCGGTCAACGAATTAAATCCGGAACAGAAGACTTGCATCACCCTGTTCTACCTGAAGAAAATGAGCTATCAGGAAATTGCAGATCATACCGGATATAGTATACTGCAAGTAAAAAGCCATATTCAAAATGGCAAGAGAAATTTAAAAATCACATTGCAAAACTGGCCAGAACATGAACGATAAATGGAATGATATCATCAAAACTCCTTCAACAGATCTCGACGAAAATTTGCTGATGGATTACCTGGAGGGCAGATTAACAGCAGAGGAGAAACACCGGGTTGAAAAAATGATGACCGATTCAGGATTCATCGACGATGCCATGGAAGGGCTGTCCGGCATGAAAGACAAGCAAAAGATCGCCATTATTCTCCAGGAACTTAACGCCCAGCTTCATTCGAGAACGGTAAAAAAAAGAAAGAAATACAACCAGTTGATCCCTGATCAACAGACCCTGACCATCGTTTCTATTGTGACCGTTCTTTTACTGGTCGTTATTGCTTTTGTGATATTCAAGATGATGAATCCGTAACTTCTTACTGATATTGTATATAGACCGGCATTGGCTTCAATTTCATCAGGTCTTCAGGGGTCATCAATTTGTTAGGTGCCCTTTTCAGGTCATTTTTGTAGAAAAGTTTGAAGCCGGTAAATTGCACCGGCTCGCGATGAATGAACGTTTTATACGTATTCACTTTCTTGGCCGGCTCGCCCCAGCCATCCATGTGCATCACGATCTGTACTTCCGGGGTTTTCTTGATAGCCTTGTAGTTGGTGACCATTCCCTGGGTAAATCTATGCACAACCAATATTTTAGGGGGAAGATTGTTCTTCTTTACAATGTCTGAGAGATATTCCACCACGTAACTAATATCCGCGGCGTCAAATGTACCTATGGCAGAGCCTGGCCGTTGACCGCCTTTCATGCTAAATTCCGGATCTATGCCCAAATGAACATTGGGCTTCTTGAAATATTCAATGAACTCAGGAACTTCCTGCTGCAGTGTGCTAAGGGCTACTTGTATGTCAAGAAAAACGATTGCATTGATCTCGTCGGCCCATTTCATCACCGTATCGATCTGCTTAAATGGCATTCTCAACCGATATTTACCGGCACTGCCAGGACTACTCTGTGCAGTAACGGCGATATAGTGCAAAGCGGGCTGAACGGGAGTATTCGGATCAGCCTTTTCCCAAGCCTTTACTTCTTCATTTAACCTGGCAAACATCTGGGGCTTTGGCAGCTCTCCCAGAATACCCATCCTGGTAGAGTAGAGATTTCCGTAATAAGCAATGATCCTTTTAAAGGGAAGAATAGCTCCGGCTCTTGGAGCAGGACCGGGCGCGGGCCACTTACCCGAAGAGTCACCGTTAAGCATATATAATATCTTGGCATTATAACCTGCAGTGTCGGAAAGGGCAACAACTGAAGCTGGTTGAGCAGGCTCGGCTTTCTGTTCTGCCACAACTGCTGAATCTTTTTTTGCCGTTTCTTCAGCAATCTCAGAATGAGCAGGGCGGCAGGCCAGGGTGACCCCCAGCGAAACCAGAATACCTGTTGCGATCTTCAAATAGGATATTGTCATATTATTGAAACGTTGGATTATACTGCAATATTATTGGTTATTAGGATGCCAAAAAAATAACCGGCCACCATATAGCAGCCGGTTACACAAACATTAATTCTAATTAAGCCTGCTTATTAGCGTCTGGAGTTTCGTCGCCATCCAGTTTATCCACCAGCTTATTCCATAAACCTTTAGCACCTTCTGCAAGATCACCAAGTTTAGCTTTTGCTTCCTCAGTCAGTTCACCGGACTGGGCTTTCTCCCAAAGGGCTTCAGCTTTGTCTTCCACTTTGTCCCAAACTTTCTCTGCTTCATCGCCAAGCTTTTCAACTGTGTCTTCAATCTTTTCCTTGGTTGCATCCCAGGTGTTTCCGGCAGCATCAGCAGCCTTTTCAGTACCCGCTTTTACTTCATCTGCGGCATTATTAAGGCTCTCATTAACAGTGTTTTCTGACATATACTTTTAATTTAATTGTTATTGAAATGTAAGTTACGAGTGTAATTTATTGCATATGGAAATCAGTTTCGTGAAAAACTCGTTTCAAAAACTACATTTGCCCAAAATAAAAGGAATGAATCCCATAAGGAACCTCCGAGTGATCGGCAATATTGAAGGCGTCTCTTACCTGGCCTTGTTAGGCATAGCCATGCCTTTAAAATATTTCGGCGGTATGCCAAAGGCTGTGACCATAGCAGGCAGCTTTCACGGACTGTTTTTCGTACTATTCTGCGCAGCCTTGCTCATTGTATGGCGTAAAAAGAACTGGGATTATGAACAAGTTGCCCTTGCATTCCTGGCCTCCATCATACCCTTCGGCACCTTTTACCTCGATAAAAAACTGAGGAAACTGGAGGCTTAAAGAGTGGACGAAATAACTCCATCCCCCCGGCAGAGGCAGAAAAACGATCAGGCCGCGTGCTTCATGCCCGATTTTAAGAGGGCATCAATGGCCGAGGATAAATTGGATATCACCCTATAAATGCTCATTATCCCTGAACAGTTGCTTCTTCATTTCTGAACACAACCACACCATCAAAAACATCCACTGCTAC